>JAJAYM010000101.1 GCA_027117675.1 Actinomycetes bacterium
AGCACCAGGGCGTCGGCGGCCACGAACGTGAATGGACCGGCGTCCTGAAGCTGGCGGGTGCGGAACTCTTCGACATGGGCGTCGAGGTCTTTGGCCATCTCCGAGACCTGCGACTTCGACAGCGACGTGATCCCCAGGGCCTGCACGAGCTTGTCCATCCGGCGGGTACTGACCCCGAGCAGGTAGCAGGTCGCCACCACCGACGTCAGCGCCCGCTCGGCACGCTTACGGCGTTCCAGCAGCCACTCGGGGAAGTACGTCTGCTGTCGCAGCTTCGGGATCGCCAACTCCAAGGTGCCGGCACGGGTGTCGAAGTCCCGAGGCCGATACCCATTACGCCGGTTCGTGCGATCAACGGACGTGGTGCCGTAAGCGGCCCCGCAGACCGCATCAGCATCGGCCGACATCAACGTGTTGATGAAGGTTCTCAGCAACTCACGCAACAGATCCGGGCTCGCCTGGGCCAGCTGTTCCTCGAGCAGACGGGCAGGGTCGATACTTGGTTTGACGGTCATCGTGGTGTCCTTCTTCGAGTCGGTTTTGGAAGATCACTCGAAGGATCACCCGGTGGCCGTCACTGCATCTACAGCGACACGCTCACCGAGATCCCGTACACCACTCTGCCGGACGCAACTGTCCATCGGTCGTGTTGCGTCAACCGCCGAGTCGAGTGCCAGTCACTTGCTGCAGCCTTCGAGGCACTACTGTTGCAGCCCGTGAACGCCAAAACTGCAGGCAATAAGAGCATGCGAACCGTTGTCCTGGTCATGGCATGGTTCCTGCTCGGCGGCTGTTCACCTGGGTCAACGGAAGACGGTGCAACGACCCCCTCTACAGATGGGCCGCTGAAGGTCATGAGTTTTGCGGGTGAACTCTCTGCTGATGCGCCGCGCTCTGGTGGGCGCTGGATGGAGACATTCAGCGCAGTGGTGCTCTGCACGACGGAGCCAATCGACGTAACATCCGTCGTGTACTCCGGGCCGACTTCACCGATCAGTTCATTTGCCACGCTTCATTGGATCTCCGAGGCAAAGAAGCGAACACCGAGCACGGTTATCTCGATGCGTGGTGCCCCTGATGCCGAGGACCCGGAGTGGTCTGAGCTCGGTGGACGATTTGTCCGTGTCTCAGGTGACGAGATCAGAATGCAACCAAACTGCGAGGACGGTCGGAAGGTTGAGCTGTTGACCACGCTGGACGTGTCAAAGCGTGGGGCGGACATCGACGCGGTGACGGTTGAGTACTCGTCTCAGGACATTGAGTATCAGCTTGAAGTCCCCTATCACTACGTCGCCTGTGGGCAGAACATTGCTGATCAGGCCCGCTTCTGCGAATAGGACCCTCTCGATCAGAAAGTCTCTGTGGACGCGTGACGCTCTCGGTGTGATCGGTGCGTCTGTGAGCGGCAACGCGCACATGAATGCGGATCGGCGCAGTCGCCGATGAGAAGGCTCCGGCCCTGCCGCACCGCGTTTCTAGGGGTAGAACTCGTCCGTCCACGAGTGTTGAAGCTGCCTGAGTCACTTGGCTTCAGCGGTCACGCTACCGCTGCGACAGAGCGATCACGGTCACAAGTAGCACGACACATCTCCTCGCCCAGTACGTCCGACTACGGCTGCCCCGGGGCAGCCACGGGAGCGAGTCCAGCCGCTTCCTCCGGGTCGTCGTCCGCCATGAGCAGCAGACTCTCACCGTCGATCTCCCTGACAGGTCCAACGGTGCCGAGTGGCGCAGATCCATCCGCACATCGTCCAACGCTTCAGGCACCGAGGACAGTTCGTCCACGCCGTCATCATCGGTGACGCCCGGGGGACCCCCAGACCTTTCCGGCGTGCCGGAGTGGTTGCAATCCATCGTCATTCCAGCGCTTGCCGTGGGGCCCGGGGGTGCGACCAACATCTGGGCAGCTGGCAAGCCAGTTGCAGAAGGTCGACCCGACGACAGACATCGACACCCAACTACAGAAGTCGCTCGCCCCGAAATCCGTAGCGATGACCCGGTCATCGAGCTCGGCGACCGGATCCTTCGGCTACGGCAGACCGCCTGGCAGCTCACCCTCGAGCCCCACGTCGGCAGCGCGTGCCTGACTGACTTCGCGGCGGCTGCCGTAATCGTGCACACCCATGCGAGCGCGTACCTCTCAAGAGGCTTCTGGGGCAAGGTCGCTGACCTCCCGACTCACTCGATGGCTCGTCGCGCGATCGAAGGCCGAGCGGCCTGGAGCTTGTTGCACCTCCAGACCCGTCAGCTGCGCGCCGCCAGCCCCGGACTCGGAGTCATACGCACTGATCTCCTGGCGGTTCGGGATCTCTGCCGAGTAGTCCTCCCTCTTGGTGGACCTGTCGGGCCGAGCGCGAACGCCGACGATGAGCGCCGAGTGCGGGCGTTGGCCAACGGTGGCATTCGTTCCTTCGCCGACATCGCCCAATGGAACGCGGCAGTGGCCGACCAGCTCAGCCTCGTCGGCGAGCTATACGTCCCGGCACGGACCCTCAGCGGCGAACAAGTCACTGAACAGCCCGTGCTCGTGGAGGCGAAGCTTGGGGGTCGACTCGCGCCCGCGCCCGGTGAGCAAGTTCAACGACTCGTCGAGGGCTATGCCGCGGCTTCCGCGGTGGCGCCGGAGCACTCGCGGAAGCCGACCGCGGCCGTCGTGGCGACGCGCGAGCGAGTGCCGTCAGTGAATGCGTGACTCCTGCTGTGGATCTCATCGAAAGGAAGGAGTGTTGATGCGGAGCTTCCGTGAGGCGCTTTGGCTGCCGGGATGGTCCGAACAGAGCACCTGGGGCTACGACGAGCAAATGGACACGTACTTCGCCCAACTCTGGCGCGACGGTGACCGCAACGACGAACCGACCGTCTGGATCAGCGGTTGCGACCCCATCGCGAGCGGGCTCCAACTCGCAACTCAAATCGCCTCAGCGACCGAGGTCCACATGAGGAGCACCCTCCGAGCAATGCTCTGCGATCCGGGTGTCACCGAGGCACTTTGAGCCATAGGGATCCTGACAGGAGCGGAATACTGAAGATCAGCCTGGCGAATTCCTGAGTCCGCTGGACCACCTCCAACTCAGCTGCGCGCGCTTCCCGGCATGGCCGTCACCAAGCCATCACCGAACTACGACCTCGGGGTCGTCCGGGTCGTCGTGGCAAGTAACGGCTACCGGCGGGTTGGGAGCAGAATGCTCTGGTCAGTTCTTGGGCCCGGTTGCGATGCCGACGCCACCGCATCCCCATATGTGCGCGGTCTTGCTGGGTTGCCAGCGCGGATCGTGGTTAGGCATCGCCAGCGTCGTCTGCCCCAGTGTGAGACGCAAAGTCGCTGGCTCGACGACACGGCGGGCTGGGCAGCCACTGTCGTCTACGCCACCGCGCCCCCACCCGTAAAGACGCACTGAGATGGCGTTTGGATGGTGGCGAGGTTCCGCCGTACCTATGGGGTACAGAACGATGGGTGCAGCACATGATGAGTGCTTCAGGACCATGTCGTCGCAGATACTCACTTTCGTCACTGGACGGCTGTGCGAGTCAAGACCGACGAAGCGGATGGGCCCAAACAGTGCGCACGCGGTGTGTGTGGTGTTCACAATGCTGATGCCACCGATGATCCAACCGCCCGCGCCGCCGTCCATCCCAAACCGGTTCCTGAGGTCTTCTGGGGCGCACAACGCGCCGCCCTCGTCAACGAAGGCTTGCACAGCTCTGGCCCTCGATTCTTTGGCCGAACCGCCGAAGGACACCTGAGCAGCGGGAGAGGGCGGCTCGGGCGTGCTGTGGTGTGCCCAGATCGGGACGTATGAGCACCATTGGTCGGGGCTTTGTTTGTCGTTCGTGCACATCGGCAGAATCCGCTGCTGATCGTTGTGTATCTGGAGGATCGCGTCGCGGTGGTCGATACGGGTGGTCCCGATCAGGTACCCGTCGCCGGTCGCCCCCGTAAGCATCGGATAGTTGCCGTCACCGTCTACCTCAGAGCCGAGCCGGAATCGATTCAAATCCGGGCCCGTCAGATGGTAGAGACGCCAAACCTTGCCGCAGGAGGTGATTCCGACGATCGACGATTCACCTTGTGCGACCGCGTTGAGCAAACGGCACCGGTCGGGAAACGGCAGGCGGGGCATCTCTGACAGTTGCGTGGCCTCTGGATCGGATAGGTCAACACTGGCTAGCCAAGTGGTCAAGTGAATGCCGACGAAGACAACGAGCCGCCCCCGGATGAGCATCAGGGTGTTCGCACCGAGCGAGCCGTTGCCGCCCGCTGGGTTGGAGATCTCCAAGGTGACTTCGCCGCTGACCACGTCGAGGACCTTGATCTTCGGTGGGAGATCAGACTGACAGGACGAATAACTCAACGCGACGGTGCTGCCGTCTACCGACACCGTCATCGCATCGATGTATCCGAGCCCACCGTCGATGAGTACGCCGGTGTGTCGTGCTGCATCGGCAGCCACCCATTGGATGCTGACATCACATTGGTGCTCACGGGACTGGCGCACGAAGACGACCCGGTCACCCGCGAGTACGGGGCTATGGTCCCGGAACCCTTGCGGGGGTGAGGTCAGGTGCTGAAGCATTGCACCGGTGGAAGCATCGAACCGCCCCAACCCACGATGTATCACTGAGATGAACTCGCCAGGCGCCCCAGGCAGAGCCTGAGGAATGACCGTGGCGGTCGGCTCGGCCATCGAGGATGGCAGCGCAACGGGGTCAGGGCCATCACTAGTGGCCAAACATCCGGCCAAGAGCGCCGCGACAGCAACCAACACACCCGCGGTGACCAACTTGCGCAGATGCCCGACCTTCATGGCTCATCATCTCACGCGGTGGCATGGGAGGGAATGAAACGTGGTCGAGATCGTTCACGGCTTGGCGGGCGACATTGCCATCGGCCTGTACCCGCTGCTGCGCGACGACTCCTGTCACTGGTTGGCGGCGGACTTTGATGGACCTGCGGCGATGCTTGATGCGTTGGCCTACCTCAAGGCAGCCCGGGCAAACGGAGTGCCTGCTGCGCTCGAGGTCTCCCGTTCCGGTGTGGGTGCGCACGCCTGGGTCTTCTTCGCCGGCGCGGTTCCGGCCACTCTGGCCAGGAAGTTGGGCATGGGTCTGTTGCGGGAGGCGATGGGCGTCCGGGGTCGGATGAGTCTGGCGTC
>JAJAYM010000102.1 GCA_027117675.1 Actinomycetes bacterium
CGGATGAAGGCGACGACCTAAACGTGCTGGTCAGAGACTTGCAGGTGGAGCCGCCTTGGGGAGTCGAACCCCAGACCTACGCATTACGAGTGCGTCGCTCTACCAACTGAGCTAAGGCGGCGTGCCCCGCTCGGCAGGGCTAGACGAGTCTACTGGCCACAGATCAGGGGACCTCGATGCCCTTGACCGCGCCATGGCCCTCACTCCGGGGCTGCCCGGACTCAACAGATCGTTGGATCGTCGGGAATCTGGCCCGCCACGAGGTACGCGTCAACAGCATCATCGACACAGGCGTTACCGGCGTTGTAGCCGGTGTGACCGTCCCCGTCGCGGGAGATCAGGACGCCGTTCTGCAACGACTTCGCAAGGCTCACCGACCAGGCGTACGGCGTCGCCGGGTCGCGGGTGGTCCCGATGACAACGATCGGCTCGGCACCTGGCGCACGGGCTGAAGTCGGGAAGTCGCCCCGCTTCACTGGCCAGTTGCGACAAGAGACCGAACCCCAGGCGAACGTCCGGCCGAAGATTGGCGAGAACTCCTCGTACTCGCGCGCCAGGCGCTCGGCCTCGACGACCGAGGAGGTGCCGGGGCGGTCGGTACAGCTGATCGCGGGGAATGCCGAGTTCACATTGGACGCATACGTGCCGTCAGCGTTTCGTTCCGCGTAGGCATCAGCAAGCGCGAGAAGCACGGTGCCATCGCCGTCGAACGCTTGCGAAAGGCCCAAGCGGAGGGACGGCCATCCCGAGGACTCGCTGTACATCGCCGAGATCATCCCGAGCGTCGCCAGCGACTCGGTCAAGGGGCGGCCAGACGCCGTAGGCAGCGGGGCGGCGTCAACTTCTTGAAGTAGCCCGGTCAGTTGCTCTTCGGCTTCAGCCGCTGTCGGGCCGACCGCGCATCCTTCGCGCGCGACGCAGTCAGCGATGAACGCCTGGGTGGCTCGTTGAAAACCCCGGAGCTGTCCACGTGAGAGTTCGTCGGTGGAGACGGCTGGGTCGAGCGCGGCGTCCAGAACCATCCGTCCGACTCGCTGCGGGAAGAGCTCGGCGTAAATCGCGCCGAGCTCGGTGCCGTAGCTGGCTCCGAAGTAGTTGAGGCGTGGCTCGTCGACGGCGGCACGCAGGATGTCGATGTCTCGGGCCGAGTTGAACGTTCCAAGTTGACGAAGCAGTTCGCTGTCATCGGCAACACAGCCCCTCGTGAACCGCTCGTTCACCTGGACGAGGCCGCGCACCTCAGCGGGAGTGTCCGGTGTGCCGTCGGTCTCGTAGTAGACGTCGGTCTCTTCATCGGTCATACACGTGATCGACGTGCTTTCGCCAACACCTCTCGGATCCCAGCCGACGATGTCGTAGTGCTCGAGCACCGGCTCGGTGAACAGCACTTCGGCCAGCTTGGCGTAGCTGATCCCCGAGACACCGGGGCCTCCGGGATTGACGAACAGCGACCCGAGCTTCTCGTCCTGATTGTTCGCCGGACGTCTCAGCAGCGCGAGGTCGATGGTGGACATACCAGGATCTTGGTAGTTGAGCGGCGCTTCAAGGGTGGCGCACTCAAATGCACCACACTCTTCCCACTGAGCGCGTTGTTCGTAGAAGGGCCGGAGCGCACTCGGCTCAGCCTTCGTCGCGCTGGGGGCCGGCACCGGAGACGGAGCAACGCTCGGCTCGCCGGAGGTGCACCCAGCCAGGAGCAGCCCGGCTGCCACCCCCAGTACGAGTCGTCGCCTCAACCGCGACTACCTGGCAGGACCGACTGCAACCAGTTGATCAGACCGTTCGGGTTGCGGCTTTGGGTGACCACTCGGCCGGGGCCTTGGAAGTCCATCACGAGGCCCTCGCCCGACTTCATCGTCGCCATCATCCCGGACGTTGCCTTGCGGGTCTGCACCGAAATCGTGTCGTCGTACGCCACCAGATGCCCGGAGTCCACGGTGAACCCCTGGCCTTCTTGCAGGTCGTGTACGTCCATCGCACCGTACGCGGCCAAGACGATGGGGCCCTCGCCGGTGGCGTGCAGCACGAACGCGCCCTCGCCGCCACCGAACATCTTCGCGCCACCCCACTTGGTGTCGAGTTCGACGCCGGCCGCGTTGGCCAGCCACGAACCTCGTGTGACGACGAGCGCTCGTCCGGCAACGAGGTCCGCCACCCAGATGTCGCCAGGGAGGTTGGCGGCCACGTCCACCCACGTGTTCGCCTGCGGATGCCCGGTGAAGGTGGTGACGAACAACGACTCACCGCCCATGACGCCCCGCTTGAAGGCACCCTTCAGGCCACCCTGCATCTGCGCGTCCACGGTCACCCCGAAGGAGTGCATGGCCATCGCACCTGACTCAGCGCGCACCTGCTCACCCGGTGCGAGGTTGATCCGAGCAACAGAAAAACTCGGCTGGTGACGAAGCTCGACCTGCATGTGACCTCCCGATTAACTGGCGCGTAGCGCCAGAGTCAACTCTTCCACCGCAAGCAGCGGTGTGACGTACGCCGCGATCTTCTCGCGTGCCTCCAGTATCGCCTCCATAGCGCGCATCGTGATTTCGGGTGGGCAGCGCACCGCCACCTTCTCGATGCTGCCGATCAGCTCGGCGTTGACCAGGGTGACGTTGCCGCCCACCTGCACGACCAGAACATCACGGTAGAAGGAGAGTAGGTCTTGCAGGTCGCGATCGAGCTCGTCGATGGTGGCACGCTTGCGCCGCTTGTCTTGGCCGTCCTTGAGCCGCTTGAAGTCGGGGCGGGCCCACTTCGGAGGTCGCTCAGGATTCTCGACCCCCATGCCGCGCGCGAGCTGAGAGCGTTCGGTCTCGTCTACTGACTTGGTGCGTTCTGCGCCACGCTCGGTGGCCGCATCCACCAACTCGCGAGCCGACAACAACGCTGAGCCGAGGGACGCGACGTTGACCGGCAGCGAGAGAGTTGCCGCCCGAGTTATCCGCGCCTGTTCATCACGGGCCAATCCCCTGGCGCGGCCGATGTGACCCATGGACGCGCGCGCCGCGAACGAGGCCATGGCCTCGTCAACTCCGTCACGCTCTACGAGGTGCCTGGCGACGTCGACGGTGGTGGGGGTAGTGAGGATCACGTGGCGACAGCGTGACCGGATCGTCGGCAGGACGTCTTCCATCGACGGGGCGCACAACAGCCAGACGGTGTGCGGTGTCGGTTCTTCTAGCGATTTCAAGAGCGCGTTGTTCGCCGCCTCGGTGAGCCGGTCGGCATCCTCGAGCACGATCACCCGCCAGCGGGCTACCGACGGAGCGGTGGCCGCCTCGAGGACTAGTGAGCGTGCGCGGTCAACCGAGATCGTCATGGCCTCGGTCGTCACATGGTCGACATCGGAGTGCGAACCCAGGAGTGCGGTGTGGCAGTCAGGGCAGTGCCCGCAACCACCCTGCGAACACACCAGCGCCGCGGCGAACGCTGCGGCCGCGACCGACCGGCCCGATCCCGGCGGTCCGGTGAAGAGCCACGCGTGTGTCATCGCTGCGCCGGGCGAGTCAAGGGCGGCGTCTTGTACGGCCCGAGTCAGCGTCTCGACGGCCCGGGCCTGACCGACCAGGGAGTCGAAGACGCTCACGACAGCCGTCCGTGCACGGCTTCGAAGACTGCGCTTGCGACTGCGTCGACCGACGATGTCGCGTCAACGACGAGATAGCGGTCTGGGGTTGCGGTGGCCAACGACAGAAAGTGTTCGCGCACTCGCTGATGGAAGGCGAGCGGCTCGGCCTCAAGACGGTCGGCAGGGGTGTCGAACCGGGTCAGGCCGACGGCCGGGTCGATGTCGAGGACGATCGTGAGGTCGGGCCACAGCTCGCCGGACGCCCACCGCGAGAGGTGCTCGATCTCGTCGGGCTCTAGGACGCGTCCAGCACCCTGGTAGGCGATCGAGGAGTCGATGTAGCGGTCGGTGATGCAGACCGCTCCACGCTCGAGGGCCGGTCGAACGACCGCGGCAACATGCTCGGCTCGGTCAGCGGCATAGAGCAGGGTCTCGGTGCGAGGGTCGATGACACCGGTCTGGTGACCGAGCAGGATGTGGCGCAACTGGCGTCCGACTTCGGTGTCACCTGGTTCAAAGGTGGTGACCACCTCGAAACCTTGCTCGGCCAGCGCCTTGGCGAGCAGTTCGACCTGGGTGCTCTTGCCAGCGCCCTCGCCACCTTCGAAGGCGACGAACAATCCTGACCTGGGCTTGGGCACCGGGCCAACCTATCCCGACCCCCCGTCACCCCCACCGCCCGTCCAGCATCGAAGCTGCCCGGCTGAGGTGAAGTCAATTCCGGTGACCTTCGCCGAGTAGCTGTCGTCCCACCCGCGTGGTGCGACCGGGAACCGGAGTTCACACTCGCCGTCAAATGTGGCACTCAAGGGGACATCGGGCGGGCTATTGCGACCACTACTTGGAGGCCTTCTTCTTGGTGGCCTTCTTTGCAGCACCCTTCTTGACGGTGCGCTTGGTGGTCCGCGGCGCGGCCTTCTTGGCGGTCCGCTTCTTGGTGGACGGGCCCTGGGCGCGCTTGTCGGCCAGCAGCTCGGCGGCTCGCTCAATCGTGATCGTCTCAGGGGTGTCGGTGCGGCGTAGCGTCGCATTCGTCTCGCCGTCGGTGGCATACGGACCAAACCGGCCGTCTTTCACCAAGACCGTCAGCCCGGTCACCGGGTCGGCGCCGAGATCACGCAGCGGCGGTGCAGCAGCACGCCGCCCACGCTGCTTGGGCTGCGCATACACCGCCAACGCCTCGTCCAAGGTGACGGTGAACATCTGCTCCTCCGACTCCAATGACCGGGAGTCGGTGCCCTTCTTCAAGTACGGCCCGTAGCGGCCGTTCTGCACGGTGATCTCGGCATCGTCGGCCGGATCGACGCCGACAACACGCGGCAGCGACAGCAGCCGAACCGCGTCATCGAGCGTCACGGTGTCGAGCGTCATCGTCGACAGCAGCGACCCAGTGCGCGGCTTGACGGCGTTCTTGCCGGTCTTCGGAACGTCGTCGGGAAGGATCTCGGTCACGTAGGGGCCGTAGCGGCCCGACTTCGCGACGATCTCGCGGCCGGTCTCGGGGTGTACGCCAAGCTCGCGGTCACCTGATGGGGCGTCGAGCAACTCCTTGGCCTTCTCGATCGTCAGCTCGTCCGGCGTCATGTCGTGCGGGACGTTCGCGCGTTCGAGGTCGTCGCCGTCGCCGCGCTGCACGTAGGGACCGTAGCGTCCGACACGCAGCACGATGCCGTCACCGAGCGGCATCGAGTTGACCTCTCGGGCATCGATCTCACCCATGTTGCTCACCAGCGGATGCAGCCCTGGGAAATCACGACCGGCATCACCGAAATAGAAACCCTCCAGCACCCGCTGCCGAGGAGTCTCACCAGCGGCAACGAGGTCGAGGATCTCTTCCATGCGTGCGGTGAAGCCGTAGTCGACGAGATCGGCGAAGTGCCGCTCCATCAGATTGACGACGCTGAACGCGAGGAAGGACGGCACCAGTGCGGTACCGCGCTTGAAAACATAGCCGCGATCGACGATCGTGCTGATCGTCGCCGCATACGTCGACGGACGTCCGATGCCGCGCTCTTCAAGCGCCTTCACCAAGCTCGCCTCGGTATAACGCGCAGGCGGATTCGTCGAGTGACCCTCGGCCTCCAGCTCGAGCGCCGTGATGCTGTCACCCTCACTCAGCGCCGGCAACCGGCGCTCGTCCTCGTCGTCGGCCGCCTCTGCATCGGCGTCCTTGCCCTCTTCATACACGGACAAGAAGCCGCGGTGCGTGATGACCGTGCCGGTGGCGGAGAACTGTGCGTCGCGCCCGTCGGTGGCGACCCCGCCGAACCGCACCGTCATCGTGGTTCCGCGGGCGTCCGACATCTGCGACGCCAGCGTCCGCTTCCAGATCAGCTCGTAGAGCTTGAGCTCGTCCGGTGAGAGCTCGCCGCCGAGCTCGCCGGGCGTCCTGAAGGTGTCGCCGGCTGGACGCACCGCCTCGTGGGCCTCCTGCGCATTCTTGACCTTCTTGGCCCACGACCGCGGCTTCTCGCTGACGTGGTCGGCGCCGTAGAGCTCGGTCACCTGAGCTCGCGCCGCAGCTATTGCTGTCGCCGACAACGTCGTCGAGTCGGTACGCATATAGGTGATGTAGCCGTTCTCATATAGCCGCTGGGCGACGCGCATCGCCGTCTGCGCGGACATGCGCAGCTTCCGGCTCGCCTCCTGCTGCAGCGTCGAGGTGATGAACGGTGCCGCCGGAGAGCGACGGTAGGGCTTCTCCTCCACCGAACGCACCGACAGCGCGACGCCGGTCAACGCATCAGACAGCGACCGCGCGGCAGCCTCGTCGAGAACAACAACGCCGTCCGGCTTCTTCAGCTGCGCCTTGTCGTCGAAGTCGCTGCCGCGAGCGACGCGCCGCCCGTCCACGCCGACCAACGTCGCGGTGAAACGTGACGGGTCGAAGGTGCCGGCGATGTCCCAGTAGCCGGCTGACACGAACGCCATCCGAGCACGTTCACGCTCGACGACGAGCCGCGTCGCCACCGACTGCACGCGACCGGCCGACAGGCCAGTCGTGACCTTCTTCCACAGAACCGGTGAGACTTCGTACCCGTAGAGCCGATCGATGATCCGGCGCGCCTCCTGCGCGTCGACCATCCGCTGGTCGAGCTCGCGGGGAGCCTCTGCGGCTGCGCGGATGGCGTCCTTGGTGATCTCGTGGAAAACCATTCGATGGACGGGCACCGTCGGCTTGAGCACCTGCAGCAGGTGCCAGGCGATCGCTTCGCCCTCGCGGTCCTCGTCAGTGGCCAGTAGCAACTCGTCGACGCCAGCGAGCATCTTCTTCAGCTCTGCGACCTTGGACTTCTTGTCAGGGCTGACCAAGTAGAGCGGCTCGAACCCGTTCTCGATATCGACGCCGAGCCTGGCCCACTTCTCCTTCTTGTACTTCGCGGGGATGTCGGCGGCGCTCTTGGGCAGGTCGCGGATGTGGCCGACGCTGGCCTCGACCTCGTACCCCTCGCCGAGGTACCCACGAATCGTCTTGGCCTTCGCCGGCGACTCGACGATCACCAGGCGTCGCGTCACGCCATCGTCGCTGACCGCCACGTCGGTTGCTCCTCATCGGTCGGGTCCGCCCCGCGGAGAGACGTCCCGGGGAGTCTGACCGCCCCGGGGGCGGTCTTGTCAAACCACAGGGACGCTAGCAGCGTGTCGCTGGACC
>JAJAYM010000103.1 GCA_027117675.1 Actinomycetes bacterium
GGGCGAGATTGTCCGCCTTCCGCGCGGAGCGTCGCTGACCGACTTCGCCGAGCGGATCAATGCCAACCCAGCCTCGCTGGTCTCGGTGTTGTTCACTCTCGGTGAGATGGCGACAGCGACCCAGTCGCTCGACGAAGACACCTTCGCGCTGCTCGCGGTAGAGCTGGGCTACGACGTTCAGATCGTCAGCCAAGAAGACGAGGATCGTGAGCTCCTCGAGTCGTTTGACATCGACCTCGACGCCGAGGTAGCCGGTCAGGACGAAGAGTCGCTGCGGGCACGTCCCCCGGTGGTCACCGTCATGGGACACGTCGACCACGGTAAAACGAAGTTGCTCGACGCGATCCGCTCCACCGATGTCGTCGCCGACGAAGCCGGCGGGATCACGCAGCACATCGGTGCGTACCAGGTTCATGTGCCGCACGACGGTCAGGACCGCGCGATCACGTTCATCGACACCCCCGGTCACGAGGCGTTCACCGCCATGCGTGCTCGTGGCGCGAAGGTCACAGACATCGCGGTGTTGGTCGTTGCGGCCGACGACGGAGTGATGCCGCAAACCATCGAGGCTCTGAACCACGCCGTGGCTGCCGAGGTTCCGATCGTCGTTGCGGTCAACAAGGTCGACAAGGAAGATGCCAACCCGGCCAAGGTGCGTCAGCAGCTAACAGAGTTCGGTCTGGTCGCTGAGGAGTACGGCGGCGAGACCATGTTCGTCGACGTGTCAGCCAAGAGCCGGCTGCACATCGACAAGCTGCTCGAGGCAGTGCTGCTTACGGCGGACGCCGCGCTCGACCTGCGCGCCAACCCGGAGACCGAGGCTCGTGGTATCTCGATCGAGGCACACCTCGACCGCGGCCGTGGACCGGTGGCCACGGTGCTGGTGCAACGGGGAACGCTGAACGTCGGCGACGCGATCGTTGCCGGCGAGGCCTTCGGCCGCGTCCGAGCGATGGTCGACGAACATGGGGCCACCATCGAGGTGGCCGGGCCGTCGCGCCCGGTGCAGGTGCTCGGTCTGACTTCGGTGCCGCGGGCGGGCGACAAGTTCCTCGTCGCTTCCGACGACCGTACCGCCCGCCAGATTGCCGAGAAGCGACAGTCAGCAGAGCGCAACGCCCAGCTGGCGAAGACCCGCAAGAAGGTGAGTCTGGAGGACCTGCAGAAGATTCTCGAGCAGGGTGCTATCGAGACCCTGAACCTCATTCTCAAGGGCGACGTCTCCGGTTCTGTCGAAGCCCTCGAAGATGCACTGCTCAAGGTAGACGTCGGCGAAGATGTCGACCTTCGGATCATCCACCGCGGGGTCGGCTCGATTACCGAGCACGACGTCACATTGGCGTCAGCGTCTGAGGCGATCATCATCGGCTTCAACGTGCGCCCCGAAGGTCGCGCCCGCGAGCTGAGTGAGCGTGAGGGCGTCGACATTCGCCACTACTCGATCATCTACCAGGCGATCGACGATATCGAGAATGCGCTCAAGGGCATGCTCAAGCCCGAGTTCGAGGAGGTGGAGCTCGGCACGGCGGAGGTGCGCGAGGTCTTCCGCTCGAGCAAATTCGGCACGATCGCTGGTTCGCTGATCCGCTCAGGTGAGATCAAGCGTGGAACGAAGGCGCGGGTGATCCGCGACGGTGCCGTCGTTGCCGAGAACGTCGAGATCACCGGTCTGCGGCGATTCAAGGACGACGTGACCGAGGTCCGCGAAGGGTTCGAGTGCGGCATCAACCTCGGAAACTTCAACGATGTGCAGGTCGAAGACGTCATCGAGACCTACGAGATGCGCGAGATCCCGCGTACCTGACGCGAGAACTGACGAACTGACATGTGCAGTCGGGGTGGGGGCGCAATCGATCCCCACCCCGTTGCACGCCCGAGGAGTGACGATGACCGAGACCGACGCCCGCGCTCGCCGGCTTGCCGAGCGCATCCAGGTGATCGTGGCCGAGACCATCGAACGGCGGATCAAAGACCCGCGCATGGGTTTTGTCACGATCACTGACGTCCGGGTGACCGGCGACCTGCGTGAGGCAACCGTCTTCTACACGGTGCTCGGTGACCCGGCGGAGCAGGCCGATACTGCTGAGGCGCTGGAGAGCGCCAAGGGCATGCTGCGCACCGAAGTGGGGCGGCAAACCGGTATCCGCCACACGCCATCGCTGGCCTTCATTGCCGATGCCATTCCGGAAACCGCCCGTCACCTCGACGACCTGCTGCGTCGCGCACAGGCAGATGATGAGCGGGTCCACGAGCAGGCGGCCGCAGCCTCGTATGCGGGTGAGCCCGACCCCTATCGCCATGCGGACGAGCTCGATGGCAGCAGGTCCGACGACGCAGGACTCGTTGCCGATGGGCTCGATGAGGCCGGCGGCTCTTCCGCGTGAGCCCGATCGCTGTCTCGGACTGGGACCGTGTCGTCGATGCGCTTCTGTCGGCCAAGTCGCTGCTGCTGCTCGGTCATGTGAGCCCCGACGGTGACGCGCTGGGTTCGGCGCTCGGCGCTGGTCTGGCATTGGCGACCCTCCCGGGTGACCGCCGCATCGAAGTGTCGTTCGGTGACGACCCCTTCGTGGTTCCAGCCAACTTGGCATGGCTGCCAGGCGGGCACCTACTGACCCCGGCCGTCGATGTATCGACAGACCCTGACGTCGTGCTCACCTTTGACGCCAGCAGCATCGACCGGCTCGGTCTTCTGCGGCCGCTCGCCGAGCAGGCGCCGCTGCTCGTGGTCGTTGACCATCACCGCAGCTACGACGGCTTCGGCGACATCGCCCTGGTCGATGTCGAGGCGCCTGCCACCGCCGTCGTCGCCCGTGAACTGATTGGTCGGCTGGGTATCCCGCTCGACACCGACATCGCAGCATGTCTGTACACCGGCTTGATCACTGACACCGGGTCGTTTCGCTACGCGGGGACGACTCCGCAGACTCACGCACTGGCAGCGGAACTGCTTGAAACGGGGATCGCTTTTGACGCGATCGCCCGCGAGGTGTTCGACGCTGTTCCCTTCGGGTACCTCGGGGTGTTGGGGACCGCGCTCGGCCGGTGCCGCCTCGA
>JAJAYM010000104.1 GCA_027117675.1 Actinomycetes bacterium
AGCGACTCTGTCTTCGAGGTCACCGGTTCTTCGACCGGCGCCACCTCGTCGGAGTTGCTTGACCGGCGCCACCAACGCTTGGTTCCGGCTGTCCCCTGCGCGGCCGGAGTTGGCGTCGCGGAACGCTCGGGTGGCTCCTCCGCCAGAGTCGGGGCCGCGACGTCGAGCTCGAGTGGCTGGACCACATCGCCTCCTGGTGCTGAGCCCTCATGCGGGGTCGGACCTTGGTACGGATCGAGCATCGCGCACCTCCCGTTCCGAAAGCGTTACGGCAACGGCCAACTTTTGAGAGTTTGGACGCTAGCGCAGTCAGAAGCGTTACGGTTCCGACGTGAGCGAACTCCGGCTGCGGCTCTTCGGCGCCCCCGAGCTCTCGGTGGCAGGATCCCCGATCACCTTCGACACCCGCAAGGCTCTGGCCCTCATGGCCTACCTGGCGGTGACGGGCCGACCCCAACGGCGCGAGAGCCTGGCCGCCCTCCTGTGGCCCGAGTCCGACCAGGGAAGGGCCAGAGCCTCGCTGCGCCGCACCCTGTCGGCAGCAGCCAATGTGGGTCCGGCTCTGCTGATCGGCCGTGGCGAAATCGAACTGGACCGGAGCCAGAGCTGGAGCGACGTCGCCGAGTTCGAGGCGCTCGCCGCCAGTAACGAAGCCGCCGCGCTCAGGCGGGCAGCCGCGTTGGCCTCCGAGCCCTTCCTCGCTGGATTCTCGTTGCGGGACAGCGCCGAGTTCGACGACTGGTCGGCCGCTACCAGCGATCGGCTGCGCGAACGCTTGGTCTCGGTGCTGTCGCGGGTCGCCGACATTGAAGTCTCCGTAGGTCGCCTGGAGGATGCCATCGAAGTGGCCCGTCGATGGGTAGAGCTCGACCCCCTCAGCGAAGGAGCGCATCGCGAGCTCATGCGGCTCTACACGTGGACCGGTGAGCGACCAACGGCACTCAAGCAGTACCGCCAATGCGTCCGTAACCTCGACCGAGAACTTGGCGTGGCGCCGCTGCCAGAGACAACTGCGCTCTACGACGACATCCGGGTCAACCGTCTCGATCCCCCGCCTCGGCCCGCGGCCACCCTCGACCAGGTGCCGCCACCACCTCCACGCCGGGCGGAGTTACCTCGCACGAAAACAGTGGCCACCGGCGATGCAGATGCCCAAGCGCTTGTGGCTGCTTGGAAGTCGGCTGCCGCAGACGGAGCTGGCGCACTCCTTGTCGGTGCACCGGGGCTGGGACGGACCACACGCTCTGCTCAACTCCGCAGAGCCGTCGAGGAGGCCGGCGGCGGCGCCATCTCACTTCGCGGTCACGCCGCCGAACTTGGACTCGCCTACGCAACCATCCTCGACCTCACCAAGGCGCTCTCCGAACGCGAACCCGAAGTCGCCGGCTCCCTCGCGGCCGTCGGGCAAGCAGTCGAGTCACCGGGCCAACGAGTACGGCTTTTCGACGTTGTACGCGATGCCATCAGTCAAGCCCTGCATGGGCCAGTTCCCGGTCTCCTCGTCATCGACGACGCTCACTGGCTCGACCCCACCTCCGCTGACCTCTTGGGTTATCTGCTGCGGCGGCCGCCGTTCGGCGTACTCGTTCTCGCAACCCTGCGAAGCGAGGCGTTCGAAGGGTCCCCTCTCGATGAGGTCGCGACCATCGTGACGTTGAAGGAGTGGGACGCCGAACAGACGCGGCAGGCACTCGGCGCACTCAACGCTGAGTCGATCGACCCAACCGAGGCCTTTCGCCGCACGGGTGGCAACCCACGGCTCGTAGCCGAGTACATCTTGGCCTCTCGTGAGGTCGGCGGATCTCCCTCGGGTCAACTGCACGAGCTGGTCGGCGCTCGGTTGAACAGCGCACCTGCCGCCACGTTCCAGACCCTAGGCGCCACCGCCGTCATCGGGACCGTGGCTGATCCAGATCTCATTCGCCAGGTCAGTGGGCGCGATGAGGTCGAGACCGTCCAGTCGCTCGAGGACGCGGTCTCACGCGGGCTGCTCGTCGAGGATTTCGAGTTGCACGGCTACGACTTCCCGCACGACGCCCTGCGCGACATGGTCAGTGAGCGAATCGGGTTGGCTCGCCGACGCTTGCTCCATGGCCGCGCGGCGGATGCACTCGTGCGTCAACACAGCGCGGACGCAGGGGGCGTTCCGGCTGGTCGGGTCGCCCGGCACTTGGCCTTCGCGGGTCGAGAGCCGGAGGCACGGGAGTGGCACTGGGTCGCGGCGCAGCAGTCCATCACCGTCTACGCACATCGCGAGGCGCTCGAGCATCTTCGGTCGGCGCTCGCACTCGGCCACGACCCGGCTGTCAACCATGCCGCGACCGGTGACGCGCTCACCTCGCTGGGCAGGTACGACGACGCAATCACCGCATACGAGAAGGCCGCAGCTGCCACCCCCAACGATGATCCGAACCAACTGGCCGTCATCGAGCACAAGCTGGCCGAGGTTCACGACCGGCTAGGCGACTGGGACGTGGCCCGCGCCCACCTGGAGAGCGCCGCTGAGCTTCTCGAGTTCCAGGGCGGACTGGCCATGCGCGCCCAGGTCGCCGCCGACCTTGCCCTGGTGAGCTA
>JAJAYM010000105.1 GCA_027117675.1 Actinomycetes bacterium
AGTGGAACGCCAACGCCGGTGTCACCGTGAGCGACGACAACCCCAACTCCCGATTGACCCGAACGGCGGGCGGCGTCCGGCTGCAGGCGCTGCAAGTGGCCGAGATCAGTGCTGACGGAGCGCTGACGCCGAGGGGAGAGGTCGACATCCAGCGAAAGTTCGGACTGGACCGAGTTGGCGACGCGTGGCGGATCACCAACCTGCCGCAGGGCCTGATTCTGGATCGGATCGAGGTGTCGTTGGCCTATCGCGCCTTCGACATCTATTTCATGAACCCCGAGAACACCCTGCTCGTCCCTGATCCCGTGTACCTTCCCCTGGACTCGGCGGGAAGCGCCACCAGCCTGGTTCAATCCCTCCTGGACGGACCCACGCGCTGGCTGCGGCCAGCCGTCGAGTCGCTGATCCCGGTCGGCACCTCGTTGGTGGTCGACTCCGTTCCCAACGACAACGGCGTCGCGAGAGTCGACCTCTCGGCTGAGTTCCTGCAAGCTGACGTCATCGAGCGGGAGCAGGCTGCCGCGCAGATCACTGCGACGCTGCTGGGGTTGTCGTCGACGGTAACCGGCGTGGCCATCACCGTCGAAGGGTCGTCTCTGCAGCTCCCCACGGCGCCAACGGTGATGACTGGCGAGACCTGGGAGGTCTACGACTCCGATGCGCTGGCGCCTGCGCTTGGCGGCATCTTCGTCAGGGCTGGCGTCGTGCGGCGAATCACTGAGGGTGGAAGCGCACCGGTCGAGGGGCCGTTGGGAGGGGCCGGCCAGCTCGAGGTCGTTGACCCCTCTCAGTCCTGGGATGGCGGCACGATTACCGCCCTCACCCAGAGTAAGAAGACCTTGCTCGGCACCGAGCCGTTCCTTTCGGCTCGGGTGCAGGAGCGGCTGACTGGGCGTCTCCTTCTTCCGGCGTCTCTTGACGAGTCAGGTCGGATCTGGGCCGTTGACGTAGGCGGCTCGCAGGCTGCGGTGCGGGTTCTCGATGATGGTGGGTCGTGGACGCGGGCGACGCTGAGTGGACTCAAGGGGCGGGTCGCGGCGTTCCGGGTGTCGGTGGACGGGACGCGGGTGGCTGTTGTCGTCGAGCGCGGGGAGGGTCGTGAGGCGCGCGGTGAGCTGCTCGTTGGCCGAGTCGTGCAGGGGGCGGAGGGCCCCAGAGTCGAGGCCTTCCGTCGCATCGAGCGGACGTTGGCGGACGTGCGCGATGTGACCTGGGGCGATGCGAGCTCGCTGGTGGTGTTGGGCGCCCAGGCCGGGTCGGTACTGGAACCGACTCGGGTCAACATCAACCGCACAGTGACGCCGATCGCGGGTGCTCCGGCTGTTGAGGTCACGCAGATAGCTGCTGGTCCGGGGCTGCCCGTGCTCGCAGACACCCGAGGCGACGGGATCTGGGCTGAGTCGGGCTCGGTGTGGATCGCATTGGTCAACGGCCGCGACCCCGCGTATCCGGGTTGACCCGAACTTTCCACAGCCAACCTCAACCGCGGCGCTCCGCTCAGCAGATGTGTGCATAGTGCAAGCGTGCGCGTGGTGGCTGCCCTGATGGATCTTGCCGTTGGTCGACGCTGTCTCGGCTGCGGCCAGGCAGGTGAGACGTGGTGCGAACCTTGCCTTCGTGGCGTCCTCGACGTACACCGGTGTGAGACGCCGGACGCTCGAACTGTGGTAGCAGCCTCGCACTATGGCGGCGCTGTGCGAACGGCCATTGTTCACCACAAGGAGCAGGGACAGTTGGCCCTGTCGGCCCCGCTTGGACGGTTGTTGGCGGCTGCCATATCGGTCGACGAGTGGAGCGCGACTCCGGTGGGGCCGGTGCTGATTCCCGTTCCGTCGACGCGGGCGGCCTCCCGGTCGCGAGGTCACGACCATGCCCGGAGGCTGGCGCGAGCAGTTGGCGCCGTGCGGTCAATGCCTGTCGAACCGTCCCTACGGTGGGGCCGAGCGGTCAAAGATCAGGCCGGCCTGTCGGCTCGGATGCGGCGCGAGAACGTGCGCGGCGCCATGGTGGCCGCCGAGCCAGCCATCCCAGGCTCGCCTGCGTGGCTGGTCGATGATGTGCTGACGACCGGCGCCACGCTCGACGAGGGCGCCCGGTCGTTGCTGTCAGCGGGGTGGCGGGTCGTTGGCGTCTCGGTCGTTGCCGCGGTTGACGCCCGCAGGTAACGCCCGCGGGTAACGCCCGGTGCCCTCGCACGACGTGACCGGCTCCGATAGCGTGCAGGGGTCGAACTCGGTCGACCCAGGAGGTCGGTCCCACGCGAAGGGGCGGAACACATGGAGATCGTCGTTCGGGGACGCCACATCGAGGTCTCAGATCGATTCCGCGAACACGTCGCGCAGAAGCTGTCGAAGATCGAGAGATACGACGGCAAGTGCCATCGCGTCGACGTGGAGCTTTCGCAGGAGTCGAACCCCCGGCTGGCCGACCAGGCCGTGCGCATCGAAATCACCTGTCATGGCAAGGGTCCGGTGATCAGAGCCGAGGCGGCCGCCGACGAGAAGCACGCTGCGCTCGACATTGCGTACGGGCGTCTTGTTGAGCGCCTTCGGCGGGCCGCCGATCGGCGCCACGACCATCACCGGGGTCAGGGGCGCGCTTTCGCAGAGCGCATGCACGCTGCGGCGGTGACAGCGCCACCGCCCGCGTCCGAGGGCGGTGAGGGCAACGACGAGGCCGTCGACGATGGACCATTCATCGTCCGCGAAAAGACGCACCGCGCCCCAGCGATGACGCTGGACCAGGCGCTCTACGAGATGGAACTCGTGGGACACGACTTCTTCCTCTTCCAGGACACTTCATCGGGGACGCCGAGCGTCGTGTACCGGCGGAAGGGATACGACTACGGGGTGCTGCACCTCGAGGTCGACGCGGCTGCTTCGGCGGCTGCGGCCGCAGGCGCAACGGCGTCGTAAGCAGCGTCAGGGGCTGCGCGACGGCGTCCGCGCGGCGTGCGTGGGTATCCGGCGCTAGCCCAGGCAGGTAGTTCCCCTGGTTCCAATGGGTGGTGGACTAGGCCGAATGGGTGACCCGAACGGGGCATTCCGTGCCATCATGGCCAGGTGACCGCGGACACCTCGGGGGAAACCCTGCGACCTGCTCGAGGCGACGACCCCATTCGGGTTCTTGTCGTCGACGACCATGCCCTGTTCCGTCGTGGGCTTGAGATGGTCCTCGCCCAGGAGTCCGACATCGAAGTGGTCGGCGAGGCCGGTGACGCCGAGGCTGCCGTCGCTCGCGCAGCGGAACTACTCCCTGACGTCGTCCTGCTGGATGTGCGGATGCCCAAGGGGTCTGGCATCGAAGCGTGTGGCCGGATCAAAGAGGTGGCTCCCAGCGCCCGGATCATCATGCTGACGATCAGCGACGAAGAGGGCGATCTCTACGAGGCGATCAAGGCTGGCGCGACCGGCTACCTGCTGAAAGAGATCTCGATCGACGAGGTGGCCAGCGCGGTTCGCGCGGTCTACGACGGACAATCGCTGATCAGCCCGGCGATGGCTAGCAAGCTGCTCACCGAGTTCGCCTTGATGGCGAAGCGATCGAACGAGCGCAGTCAGCAGGTGCCGACACCGCGCCTGACCGAGCGCGAACTTGAGGTGCTCAAACTGGTCGCTCGCGGACTGAACAACCGCGACATCGCTCGTGAGCTCTTTATCTCGGAGAACACCGTCAAGAACCACATTCGCAACATCCTGGAGAAGCTTCAGCTGCACTCGCGCATGGAGGCGGTCGTGTATGCCGTCCGCGAGAAGCTGCTCGAGATCACCTGACAGCGTAGGTCGGTGGGACCGCCACGCATTCGGACCGTGAGTAGGTGTTGGCCTAGAACCCAACACTTTGCGCGCCCCTCCCCACGACTGACCAATTGTGCTGCCTTGGGTGGGGCTGTGGGCGGTGACGGCTACGCTCGCGCACCATGCCGCGTCCGCAAGATTCCCTGTCGATCTCCCAGGCCCGTCGAGTGGCGCTTGCCGCACAGGGCTTCTGTGATCCGCGGCCGAAGGGCACGCCCGATCTGCGGACGCTACGTCGAGTCGTCAGCCGCACCGGTCTCTTCCAGATCGACTCGGTCAACGTCTTGGCGCGCGCTCACTACCTACCGATGTTCAGCAGGCTCGGCGCCTATCCCACTGACTTG
>JAJAYM010000106.1 GCA_027117675.1 Actinomycetes bacterium
AGCGCGGCCCATCGAGAGGCAGACTGCAGGAAGTGGCGTGATAGCCCCACTTCCTGCAGTCTGCCTTGAGCGCACGCGAATGAGGGTTCTCAGTTGGTTCAGCGTTTGGCCCATTTGATCAGTTCGGCGGTCAGTGCGAAGGCCATCTGAAGTCCCACCGCAAGCGCCACCGCGACGGTCACTACGACTGCGTGACTGATTCGCTGCCCACGCAAAGCAAGGAAGCCTACGCCAAGTAGCGCAGCCAGAGGAAAGGGACACAGAGCGCGACGCTGACGACGGTGACCAGCAGCCCGTAGCGGGTGAACTGCCAAAACGAGATCGGGTGGCCGTAACGCTTGGCGATGCCGATCACGACGACGTTTGCGCTGGCGCCAATGGCTGTCGCGTTGCCGCCGAAGTCAGCGCCGAGAGCCAGCGACCACCAAAGAACGTTTCCGGGGTTGAGCGCTGGGTCGTTGGTCGCAAGCTGGTCAACGACGGGCGCCATGGTGGCGACGTACGGGATGTTGTCGACGATTCCTGACAGAGCCGCCGATCCGAACAAGATTCCGAAGGTGGCCGCAACAGGGTCACCCCCGACAGCATCGGTCAATGCGCTGGCCAGTGCGTCGATCGCACCCACCTCCACCAGCGCTCCGACAAGTACGAACAGACCCATGAAGAAGACCAGGGTCTCCCATTCCACTTGCTTCATGTACTCATCGGTGGGTCCCGGAACTGCCAACATCATGGCGCCGCCTCCGAGCAGAGCCACAATCGACGGCTCGATCCCCAAGGTCCGCTGAAGGACGAATCCAACGAGAACCAGCCCGAGCACAAGCAGGCCACGCACCAGTGCGCCATGATCATCGATCGCTTCGCGCTCGTCGAGCTGCATCACCGATTGGGCCGCCACCCGGTCGTAGGTGAAGGCGTCGCGGAAGACGAACCGAGACAGCAGCAGGAAAGCCACCATGACAATCACGACGATGGGTCCGAGGTTGACCACGAAGTCGATGAAGGACAGGTCCGCTCGGCTTCCGATGATGATGTTGGGCGGATCGCCGACCAGAGTCGACGCACCGCCGATGTTCGACGCAAGCACCTCGGCGATGAGAAAGGGGACCGGGTTGAGCTTTAGCCGGTTGCACACGAGCAGGGTCACCGGAGCGACCAGCAGCACCGTCGTCACGTTGTCGAGAAGTGCCGACGCAACCGCCGTGAGCGTGCACAGCAGCACGAGCAACGGGTAAGGACGACCGCGCGTGCGTTTGGCGCTCCAGATCGCAAGATACTCAAAGAGTCCGGTCCGTCGTAGTCCGGCAACGACGAGCATCATCCCCAACAACAAGAAGATGACGTTCCAGTCGATGCCGGTCTCTGGTGAGTAGAACGCTTCCTGTGCGCCTACGATCCCGAGGCCGAAGACCGCTGCCACTCCGCCAAGCGCCGCGACCGTTCGAGGGACGCGCTCGGTGGCGATCAGCGCGTAGACGATGACGAACACGGCGACGGTAAGCACGGTCGTCATCTGCGTCACACCTGGTTGATGGCTGTGCCAAGCACGTTGAAGGCTGAGATGGTGCCGATCGCCCGCCCATCAGGCCCGGCAACGACCAGCAGCGGCACATGCAGCTGGGACATCAATGCGGCGACTTCAAGAAGGGTGGCGTCATGGTCGATGGTGCCAAGAAGGTCAGGTTCGGCATCGTCGAGCACGTCCTGGACCGTCAACCCGACGAGCGCTTCGAGCAGCCGATCGGCGGCCGCTTCATCGACAACTCGCGCGAGGGATGGGTCATCCTTGATATAGGTAGGAACCGCCAGACCGAGCACCTGGGATGCCGTAAGTACGGCCAGTGGCCGTCCATCGTCAGAGACCACGGCCAGCCCAGGCAGTGCCTCATCGACCAAGCGGCGCGCGATGTCCAGGACGGTGTCAGCGGTGCGGACCAGCCCGACGGGCTGGGCAAGGTCGGCGGCGATCACGCCAGCAGCGTAGTGCCGGAACAGCGTGGCCCTACCCGATGTTGGACACTGGTGGAGGACCAGTCGGTCCGGTACACCCTCGAGGTCCGCCCAAGGAGCCTGCGTGAATGACGGTCCGCTGATCGTCCAGAGCGACAAGACGTTGCTCCTGGAGGTCGAACACGCACTCTCCGATGAGTGCCGTCACGCGATCGCGCCGTTCGCCGAGCTCGAACGTGCACCTGAGCACGTCCACACCTACCGCGTCACGCCCCTTGGTCTTTGGAACGCTCGGGCTGCTGGCCATGACGCCGAGCAGGTAGTCGACACCCTGCTCAAGTACAGCCGCTATGCGGTGCCGCACGCGCTGCTCGTCGACATCGCCGAGACGATGGCTCGCTATGGGCGGCTGCAACTCACGGCCCACCCAACGCACGGGCTGGTGCTGCACACCAACGACCGACCGGTCCTCGAAGAGGTGCTCAGGTCGAAGAAGATCATGCCGCTGGTCGGAGAACGGATCGACCAGGACTCTG
This sequence comes from Actinomycetes bacterium, assembly GCA_027117675.1. GTDB lineage: Bacteria > Actinomycetota > Actinomycetes > JAHEKZ01 > JAHEKZ01 > JAHEKZ01. Next base: position 2,487 of record JAJAYM010000106.1, read on the forward strand.
TCGTCGTGCACCCATCCGAGCGTGGGCACATCAAGCAGGTGCTGCTCAAGCTCGGCTGGCCGGCCGAAGACCTCGCGGGCTACGTCGACGGTGAGGCGCACGCGATCGCTCTGGACGAAGGTGACTGGCAGCTGCGCGACTACCAGCGTCATGCGGCTGAGAACTTCTTTCACGGCGGATCCGGCGTTGTGGTCCTGCCCTGCGGAGCCGGCAAGACCATCGTCGGCGCTGCTGCGATGGCGATGGCGCAAGCCACCACGTTGATCCTGGTGACCAACACTGTCGCCGCGCGGCAGTGGCGAGATGAGCTGCTGCACCGCACCAGCCTCACCGAGGACGAGATCGGCGAGTACTCGGGGGCCAAGAAGGAGATCCGCCCAGTCACCATCGCCACCTACCAGGTGATGACGACCAAGCGGAAGGGCTCGTACGCCCACCTCGAGCTCTTCGACGCGCGCGACTGGGGCCTGATCCTCTACGACGAGGTGCACCTGCTGCCCGCACCGATCTTCCGCTTCACCGCAGATATTCAGGCCCGCCGCAGGCTGGGACTCACCGCGACGCTCGTCCGCGAGGACGGGCGCGAGGGTGACGTCTTTTCGCTGATCGGCCCGAAGCGATTCGACGCTCCGTGGAAAGAGATCGAGGCGCAGGGTTACATCGCACCGGCTGAATGCATCGAGGTCAGGGTCACCCTGCCCGAGCGCGAACGGCTGGCCTACGCCACCGCCGAGCCGGAGGAGCGCTACCGGCTCGCCTCCACGTCCCAGGAGAAGTCGAGGGTGGTCGAACGGCTGGTCGAACAGCATCGGGGGCAGCCCACCTTGGTGATCGGGCAGTACATCGACCAGCTCGACGAGTTGGCTGGACGCCTAGATGTTCCTGTCATCAAGGGCGAGACGACCGTGAAGGAACGCGAGCGCCTCTATAACGCCTTCCGCGCCGGTGAGATCACCACGTTGGTCGTCAGCAAAGTGGCGAACTTCTCGATTGACCTGCCAGAAGCCAGCGTGGCGATTCAGGTGTCTGGCGCGTTCGGCTCCCGACAGGAGGAGGCCCAGCGCTTGGGGAGGATCCTGCGCCCCAAGGCCGACGGTCGCTCTGCGCGGTTCTATGCAGTCGTGGCTCGCGATACCGTCGACCAGGACTTCGCCCAGCACCGCCAGCGCTTCCTGGCTGAGCAGGGCTACAGCTACACCATCACCGACGCCGACGACCTACCGGCGGCTGACCACGGATCGGCAGATGACCACTGACGCTGAGGCAGCACTCGCGGATGCGCGAGCTCGCGTCCTGCACGATCTCTCGGCCACGCTGCCCACTACACCGGCGGTGATCGACGCGCTGGACGCCGCCATCAGCGACCGGCGCGAGTGGGTTGAGCCATGGCCGGCGGGTGCGTCGTACTTGGCCTGCCTGGTGGCCCAAGACGTCCAGGAGGCAATTGCGCCTTCGGTCGGTCGATGGCCGCGGTGCCGCATCAACGGCGACCACACTCTGCACATCGAGCCCGATCTCGGTGAGGACCCTCGGTGGGTCTGCGAGGACTGCTCCGGTGTTGTGGCCGCGGTCGGCGAGCTCTGACGTCAGTTCCCCCCACGCCGGGAGCGATTCACGCCACACTGGGTCCATGCGCGAGGCCACCGAACGCGAAACACGCTTGCTCGACGCTGCCGTTGTCACCGGCGGCCTCGGCCCCAAGCACAGCCAGCCGCATCGGGAGTACCACAATCTGATGCACGTCGAGGATGTGTTGCTGCGGATCGAAGAACTACAGCCGCCGTCCGAGCATGAGTTGGCGCTGGCGCTCGCCGCCTGGTTCCATGACGCCGTCTACCAGCCGGGCCAGGACGACAACGAGGACCGAAGCGCGTACGTCGCGTACGACGCACTCGAGCAGGTGGGTGCCGATCCCGAGCTGATCCACGAGGTTGTCCGCCTCGTCCGTCTGACCGCCTCCCACGAACCGGATGACGACGATGTGGCCGGGGCTGTGCTCTGTGACGCCGACCTCGCGATCCTGGCGGCGAAGCCGGAGCGCTATGCGCACTACGCGACGGCTATTCGCCAGGAGTACGTCCACGTGCCGGAGGCCGAGTTTCGTGCGGGCAGGGTCAAGGTGCTGCGCCGCTTCCTCCAGCGACCGTCGATCTATCGAACGGCGCACGCTCGTGAGCACTGGGAGGCCAAAGCTCGCGCCAACATGAGCGACGAGATCGAGGCGCTGGAATCGTGAGTGAGGCAGCTCCGCACGTCGTCGGGCTTGCGATGGTGTGCACCGACTCGATCGACCCACCAGCACTCGCCGGGTTCTGGGCAAGTCTGCTGGGCGGCGAGATGTCGGTCGACGCTGATGGTGACGCGTGGGTCTCGGTGGGCTCGGGGCCCCGGCTGGACTTCCTCCGGGTACCGGAGGTCAAGACGCTGAAGAACCGGCTGCACCTCGACGTCGCGGTGGCCGACGTCCAGCTGGCGACGGCCGAGGCGTTGGCGCTCGGCGCGTCTCGGGCCGACGACGTCTACGACGGTGGCCGTTGGCAGGTGCTCCGCGACCCAGAGGGCAACGAGTTCTGCCTGTTGCCGCCCGACCTCAGCTGACGCGCCTCGGCGGCGTCCCGCCTTCTGGTGAGCCTTTGGCGCTGCGGGGACGCCGCCGCCGTAGGCCAGACGCGTTCAGCCTGGCGACCAGCTCGCGGGAGGTCACCGGCGCGGCGCCGGCAGCGATGATGTCGTCGCGCCGCTCGACCGGGACGTCGTAGTGGTCGCCGTCAAATCCGCGGGCAGGGACGTCGAACGGCGCGACGAACGCGTGCAGCTCGTCGAACGAGGTGTCGCTGGCCAGGTGGCACCAGTGCCGGCCGTGCGCCGGCACCTGCGCGTCGTCGATAACGATCACGACGCACCCTTGACTCGTCGCGCTGCGCGTGCGTGAGTCTCATCCATCTGCCCATCGAACCAGGTCAGGTCGATAATGGGACACCGAACCGAACGGAGCCAACCTCGTGACCGCCTTCCCCCACCTGTTCTCACCGATCCAGATCGGATCGATCACGGTGAAGAACCGGATGCTTTCGTCTGGGCACGACACGGTGATGGCAGACGCGGGAACGATCGGCGATCGACTGATCGCCTACCACGAAGCGCGCGCCGAGAGCGGGGCCGGCCTGATCATCGTGCAGGTCGCCGGCGTCCATGAAACGGGGAAGTACTCCGCGAGCCTGCTGATGGCCGACACCGACGACTGCGTTCCCGGCTACCGCGCATTGGTAGACGCGGTGAAGCCGCACGGGACGACGCTCTGGCCAGCTCTTCCACGACGGTCGCGAGATGATGGAGAGCCAGGACGGCTCGCTGTCGGTGGCACTGGCTCCATCAGCGGTGCCGACCGAACGCTTCCATGTGATGCCGCGCGCGATGCCCGTCCCGCTGATCGAGGAAATCGTTGCGTGCTTCGGCGCGTCAGCCAGACGGCTACAGGCTGCCGGACTCGACGGCGTCGAAATCGTCGCGTCACACGGCTATCTGCCAGCGCAGTTCCTCAACCCACGCGTCAACATCCGCGAAGACCAGTACGGCGGGTCGCTGGAGAACCGGCTGCGATTCCTGCGCGACATCATCGACGCAGTGCGCACCAAGGTCGGACGCGAGTTCGTTGTCGGCATCCGCGTCTCCGCTTCTGAGGAGACCGACGACGGGCTGCAGGCCAACGAGATGTTGGACGTCCTTAGCGCCCTCAATGCCGACGGAACGATCGACTAACGTCAGCGTGGTCGCTGGCACGTCGGCGACGCTGACTGGCTCGGACCACATCGCGCCACCGATGAGCTTTGCGCCAGCCTACGTCGCGCCGATGTCAGCGAAAATCAGGGAAGGCGTCGACGTACCGGTGATGGTCGCTGGCCGCATCAACCAGCCGCAGGAGGGCGAGCAGGTGCTGGCGGGCGGCCAGGCCGACATGGTCGTCATGACGCGCGCGCTGATCTGCGATCCCCTGTTGCCGACCAAAGCCGAGCAGGGACTCGCCGACGAGATACGCGCCTGCATCGGCTGCAACCAGGCGTGCATCGGCCACTTCCACGCGGGATACCCGATCTCATGCATTCAGCATCCCGAGACCGGACGCGAACTCACCTACGGCATCCGGCGTCCGGCTGGTGCGCTCGATGATGGCGGCGAGCGCTGCCTGTTCCGTGGCCACTGACTCGGGGGCGAACCCTGACCCTGACCAGTCGTCTCTCGTCGCCGAGTATGGCGACCTGCCGGTACTGGACGCGCAGGCTTCCCGAGGATGGTGTTCAGCGGGGCCGTTCCCCCAGGAGGTGACCGTCGTTGTCGGCCAGCGGATATTCGTGGCCGGCATCCTCGACAGTTGCACCGGTGCCTTCCCCTACGCGGTAACGCTCTCCGTCGATGAGCTGGGCCTGGTGGACTCAGTCGAGGATGTCTCGGATGTCTCGGTACCCGACTTCCCGACGTACCCCGACGGTC
>JAJAYM010000107.1 GCA_027117675.1 Actinomycetes bacterium
TAGATCCCTCCTCAGTAGGGTCTGCCACGTGACCCCCCGTGATCAGTTGCACGCCGAGCAACGGGAGCGCGTCCTTATCGACCGGCAGCTCACCGAGGCGGGCTGGCGGGTCTGTGACCAGGGCCAGCTGGACTTGGTTCATCACACCGACACCGGTTCCAGAGAAGCGCCGCATGCCGACGGCTTGCTCCGCGCTGGTCCAGCCGTCATGGTGCACGACGACGAAGCCGCCGGGCGTCTCGCAGGCCCCCCAGCTCTCGACGAGACGGCTGAGGAGCAGGTCTTGCGCGTCCACGGTGGCAGCCTGCGCCGGGCCGGTACCCGCCAGGAGTGGAAGGGACAGACTGGCCGTTGTGACAAGACCGATGAACCCGCAACGCCTGTGACGCCTGCCGGAATGCCGGTACTACTGGGCTGGTCACCGATGTCGTCGACTCAGGACTCGTGCATGACCTTGCGGTAGTACTGGTTGAACTGGTGGACGTAGTCGTCCTTGGCCGGGTAGACCCCGTGGGCGAAGCCGCGCGAGGTGATTCCGCGCTGGACGCGCTCCGAGACGGCGTAGTCCTGGCCGCCGACCAACTCGCAGAAGTCGACGACGGTGGAGTGGTCGAAGTCAGGCTCGGCGATGTCCTCGGGCAGGAAGAGGTACTCGGTGAGCACGCGCGTCTGCACCGGTCCTTCTGGGACGAGTCGGGTGGTGACCACGTTGCTGCCGGCGACGTCGATGAACATGTTCGGGAAGACCTGGCTGCCATAGATGGAGTGGGCCATCTCCTCGTTCATGCCCGGCAGCACGGCGCGTCGGGCTCGAGGGTCGTCGGAGTAGCTGGTGCCACCGGTGATGAGCGGGACGCCACCGTCCACGCGGCTACGGTCGCCCGTCTCGCCCGTCCTGTAGGTCGGAACGACCTCGACGAGCTCAGGATGCACGATGGGGCAGTGCAGGCACTCGTTGTAGTTCTCGATCAGGATCTTCCAGTTGGCCGCGACGACAGACTCGGTGCGTTGCACGGTCACCAGGTGCTCCATCTTGTGCTTCTCGAAACGCAGTGGTGAGTCGTAGTGGCCGTCGAGCGCCTCGCGGAGCGGTGTCGGCGTTGACCTGCTGAGGTTCACGAAGATGAACCCCTGCCAGTCGTCGACGTGCACCGGCTTGAGCCCTAGCGCCGAGCGGTCGACCTCGTCCTTGTCGACCCGTGGCGTGGCGACTAGTGCGCCGTTCAAGTCGTAGCACCAGGCGTGGTACGGGCACTGGAAGACGGCCTTGGTCGCGCCGCGCGTCTCGTCGCACAGGACGGCACCCCGGTGACTGCAGACGTTGTAGAACGCTCGGATGCCACCGTCGTCGTTGCGCGTCACCAGGACGTTCTGTCCGGCGATGTCGACGGTGAGGAACTGCCCGGGGTCGGCGACCTGATCGGCGCGTCCGACGTACACCCATTGCTCGTACCAGAGCTGCTCCTGCTCGACGGCGTACTGCTCGGCGGAGTAGTAGTGGTCGGCCGGCAAGGTGTGGCGTGCCTCGGGGGTCATCGTTCCTCCGTCGGGTGCCCGCGCGGCGTCGCGCGAGTGACTGATCAATCAGTCAGTGAACACCAGAATACCGGCCGGGGATTGCGGAGGGAAGCATTTGAGGTCGTATCGTCATCGATCACGCCCTCATCGTCTCGGAAATGGGCGGCGCATGGGCAATGAGGGGTCTTCCGACCCTGTCTTGGGTACGCCATCGCAACAGAGGGTGGGGTAGGTCCTTAGACGAGGAGGTGCTTGATGCGCGGTCGTACAGGGGTCTTCGCGGCGGCCACAGCTGTCGTACTCGCTGCCGGAGTGGCAGGGGGCACGTCCACCGCGGAGTACGCGGCGCGTCCGGCCGGGGCCGCCGAGATCGCGCCGCCGAACATCGTCGTGATCATGACCGACGACCAGCGGCGAAACACCTTCCAGACCATGCCGACGGTACGCAAGAAGCTCATCCAAGACGGACTGAAGTACGTCGGGTTCAGCCCGACGTCGGCCTGCTGCCCCGCCCGCTCGTCACTGCTCACGGCGCAGTTCGCGCACACGACCGGCGTCTACAACAACGTCGACCCCACCTACGGAGGCTGGCCGGCGTTCAACGTCTCCGGCTACGAAGAAAAGACCATCGCGGTGGCGCTTGACGGCGCCGGGTACCGCACCGGGCTCGTCGGCAAGTACATGAACCTCTGGAACCAGGCCCCGGACGGTTTCGTGCCTCCAGGCTGGGACGTCTTCCGCGCTCTCTGGTCCGACGTCGGTCAGGGCGGCGGTGCCTACTACGACTACGAGATTCGGGGAACACAGCCCACGGAGACGTTTGGGCACACGGCTGCGGCCTACTCGACAGATGTCCTCGCCGACCGTGCCGTGCGATTCCTGAAGAGCACGCCGGACGACCAGCCGTTCTTCCTGTACTTCACCCCCTTTGCAGCCCACGAACCATGGAAACCGGCCCCCCGTGACCAGGGGACGTGGGAGCCAAAGCCTTACTACGACAACCCGGCGGTCAACGAGCAAGACATGAGCGACAAGCCGGAGTTCATGCAGACACTGCCGAAGGTCGACCGCGCCTGGATCCGGCGGGCCCAGGACAAGACTGGAGAGTCGCTCCGAGCCGTCGACGACGCGGTTGGACGCATCCTGGACGCAGTCGGGGATCGCAGACCGAACACGCTGTTCATCTACACGTCTGACCAGGGCGTGATGTGGGGCGAGCACCGCCTCGACGAGAAGTACAACCCGTACCGCTGGGCGACGGAGTTCCCACTGATCATGAAGTGGGGCAACCGCTTCCCTGTGGAAGACCGCAACCGGCTGGTGGCCAACGCCGATGTCGGAGCCACGATCCTGGATGCGGCAGGAGTCGTTCCGGGGTGGCCGATCGAGGGGACTTCGGTGCTCGGGCCTTTCCGCAGCGACGTCGTGCTCGAGGCAATCGGTGTCCCGGGGCAGCCCGCCTACTGCGGCCTGCGGCTGAAGAACTGGCTGTACGTCCACTGGTCGGGCGACGCCGGCACTGAGCTCTATGACTACAAGCACGACCCCCTCGAGCTGACGAACCTCTCCGGCCGGCCGGCCTATGCCGATAAGGAGACGGCGATGCGCGACCGGGCCGTCGAGCTCTGCTCGCCGCCGCCCCCCGGATTCAGTTGGGACTAGGTCAGCTTCCCGGTGCGTCGCGTCCATCTTCGAACTGTCACCGCAGGCGAGCGAGCTGTCGCCCCGCCTCGTCGAAGTTGGTGAGGTCGAGCCAGCGCTCGAACCGCTGCTTGATGGTCGGCCACTCTTCGTCGGTGATCGAGAACCACGCCGTGTCGCGGTTGCGGCCCTTGACCACCTTCGCCCTTCGGTGGGTACCTTCGAAGGTGAAACCCAACCGGTGGGCGGCGGCCATGGATGGCGCGTTGAGAGCGTTGCACTTCCATTCGAAACGCCGATAGCCCCAAGTGTCGAAGACCTTGGTCATCAGCAAGTAGATCGACTCGGTGCTCATTGGGGTGCGTTGAAGAAGTGGCGAGAAGTTGATGTGCCCTACCTCAGTCGAACCGTCTGCGGTCGACGTGCGAAGCAGGCTGGCGACACCGACAGCCTGTTCCGTTTGAACGTCCACAATCGCAAAGAACATCGGGTCCTTGGCAGACGCGACACCTACTACCCATGCTCGGTACTCGTCCAACGTCGAGAAGGGTCCGTACGGCAGGTAGGTCCAGTTCGCACCGGTTGGATCGGCGATGTTGGCGTCGAAGAGGTCGCTGGTGTGGCGATCGGGGTCGAGCCGCTCCACTCGGCAGTACCGGCCGATGATGGTTTCGGGGGAGGGAAACTGCGCGTCAGCCCAGGTGTGGAGCTCCTCGCCAACCGACTGGCCGAGTGAGTTGAGTTCTGCTGTCACACTGGCAACGTATCGAATGCGCCGCAGACCTTCGCGGTACTTTCTCGCTATGTCACGTCCCACGAGTTCTGTGGCATCGAACGACCGGAGGGCTGACGGCTGACTGAGCTGGGGCGTCGAGACCTCCTGCGATCGGGGGGTCTGGTTGGCGTGGGTCTCGGCTTAGGTGCTTGTCAGGGTGGCGCCGCTTCCGATCCGGACACCGCCGCCACACCGACTACGCCATCCACACCGACTACGCCAGCGGACGGTGATGGTCTGCCGCGCACGAGCGTGTGGGTGCCCAGTTCCAATGACGTGGCTCCGCAGGTGAAGACAACAGCGGTGCGCATGGTGGAGGCTGCCGTTTCATGGCAACAGGGAGATAGTGGGGTGGCGGCCGCGCAGCGCCGCCTCGATGCGGGAGGTTAAGATACCCCCCACGCCGATGAGCTCGAACCGCAACTCGGTTCGGACGTGGCCGCAGCGGTGCAAGTGGAAGTTGCTCAGTACGGCGGCATTATAA
>JAJAYM010000108.1 GCA_027117675.1 Actinomycetes bacterium
GTCTTCGACAGCGAGCACTCGGCGTCCGGCGACATCCGGCCCTTCGATACGGCGCTGCAGGCCGTGCGGTTTCTCAGACTTGCGAACGACAAACGAGTCGAGTCGGCGCCCACGGGCGGCCGCAGCATGCAGCATGGCCGTAGCTACCGGGTCGGCTCCGAGCGTCAAGCCACCGACGGCCCCGTAGTCGAGGTCGGCCGTGAGATCGAGGAGCACCGAGCCAACCAGCGGGGATGCCACACCATCCAGCGTCACCCGTCGCAGATCGACGTAGTAGTCAGCCTCCTTGCCGGAGGACAGAATGACTCGGCCGTGCACGACGGCCTTATCCTTGATCTGCGACAGGAGCGCATCACGATCGGTCACGGCGCAGAGCCTACGCGGCGAGGATAGCCCCGCGACGAGCAGCGCTGGTGTAGACAGTCGCCATGCCAATTATCGAGGCGCGGCGCGTCCGCAAGACCTACCGCCGTCGCGGCAAAGCCCCCAAAGCGGCCCTCGACGGGCTTGACCTTGTCGTAGAAGAAGGAGGCGTACACGGATTCCTCGGGCCGAACGGGTCGGGGAAGACGACGATGCTCCGCTGTCTTCTTGGGCTCGCTCGCCCAGACGACGGTGAGATGCACATGCTCGGACGCCCCGTGCCAGACGAGCTTCCTTCGGTGATCGGCGACACCGGCGCCCTGCTGGAGAGTCCCGCCTTCTTCCCCCCCTTCACCGGACGCCTGAACTTGCAGTTGCTGGCGCAGTCGTCACAGATCCCACCAGCCCAGGTGGAGGCGGTCCTCGATCTCGTCCAGCTCAGCGATGCCGCAGACGAACGCGTCAAGGGCTACTCACTTGGGATGCGGCAACGACTCGGCATCGCCGCTGCGCTGCTCAAACAGCCGAGCGTGTTGATCCTCGATGAGCCAAGCAACGGGCTCGACCCGGCCGGTATGCGCGAGGTGCGTCACCTTCTGCGCGCTCTGGGCGACTCAGGCGTCACCGTTCTGCTGTCGTCGCACCTACTAGGTGAGGTGCAACAGATCTGCGACACCGTCACCATCGTCAACCACGGACGGGTCGTGACCACCGGCGCCGTCGCTGACGTGCTGCGGTCTCGATCTTCTGGTGCGATTGCGGTCGGCGTCTCGGACGTGCAGCGGAGCTTGTCGGTGCTTGGCGAAGCCGGGTTCACCGCCGCTCTGCAAGAGGGGCGCATCATCGTCGACGGAGTGGCAGACGGAGCCGTCATTGCCGAGGCGCTGGCCGCCCACCAGCTGTACCCGTCGTGGCTGATGCCCGTCCAAGTCGATCTGGAACAGGCCTTCCTTGAGCTGACCGACGACGAAGGGAGCACATCGTGAGCCTGCCCACCCTCGATGCCCGTCCCACGCACAAGGCGCTGCCGCTGCTCCGCTCAGAGCTCTCGCGCATCACCCACCGGCGCCTCTTCCGAGTTTTGGCTCTGCTGTTGCTAGGCGGAATCGCTTTCGTCAGCACCATCGTCTTCTTCGTGCACAGCCCCGAAACAGGATGGAGTGACGAACGCGTCCTGCAGGAGCAAGCGACGGCGCAAGCATCTTGGGAAGCCTGCGTCGCAAGCATCCCGTCGGACAAGGAACCGGAGCGACGTTGCGGACAGGCGCCAGCCGAGCAGCCGCCCAACCGCTTTAACTACGGCGCGGACGACCGCTACCACGCCTACCAGATTCTGCCCATCGTCATTCTTGGTGTCTGCATCGCCGCCTCAGCGATCGCCTTTATCATGGGCGCCAGCGCAGGGGGGGCCGAGTGGTCGTCGCGCTCCATGACTCTGCAGTTGCTTTTCGAGCCGCGACGACTGCGTCTGCTCATCGTCAAGTGGGTCGGCCTGAGCATCACCACCGGGTTGCTCGCGGCGGGCGCCATCTTGCTCGGGCTCGCGTTCGGAGCGGTCACTGCCAGCCTTCGCGGTACATGGGATCCGAGCTACTCCGAGTTCGAGATCGTGCATGATGAGCTTGGCCAGACATTGCTCTACATGGGGCTCCGTGGGCTCGTGTTGGTCGTCATTGCCTGCACCATCGGTTACGCAATCGCGATGCTCGTCAGGAATACCGGGGCGTCACTGGGTGTGGCATTCGTGTACTTCGTCTTCGTGGAGAACGTCGTACGATTCGCCCTGCTCAGGTACGGCGCGCAGCCCTTTCTACTGGCAGAAAACTCAGTGGCACTGTTGGTACCCGGCGGGATACCGGTGATTGAGCGGATCGAGGTTGGTCAGGATCTCTCCGGGGGTGAGGTCACCATGCAACTCACTAACCTGAGGGCGTTCCTGACCCTTCTGGGCTACACCGCGCTGCTCGCCGTCCCAGCCGGTTGGTCGTTCTCCCGGCGAGATGTCGGCTGATCGGATCGGCAGACTGACCCCATGACCACGGTCGCCCTGATCCACTCGCCCTTCACATCAGCTGTCGCGTGGGGCGCAACTGCTGACGTGTTGCGGGCGCGGGGCATTCAGGTCGCCCTCCCTGAGGTGCTCGACGACGACGAACCGCCATACGCGTCGCACTTTGTCGCCAGGATTGCCCAGCAGCTCATGGTCGCTTTCCCGACTGAGCGTCTGGTACTGGTGGCGCACGGAGGCGCGGGCCCGCTGCTGCCGCAGATCAGCTTTGCGCGTCAATCAAACGGCACGCCAGTCGCCGGCTACGTGTTTGTCGATGCGACACTTCCGCGCACCTTGAAAGCGGCAACCAGAATGGACCTCATCGAGGCTGACGATCGGGTCGCTGGAGTTGAGCTGAGTCAGTGGCTGGCCGCTGGAAACCGCTATCCCCAGTGGACCGAGGGAGATCTTGTCGACACCATCACCGACTCAGCTGACCGCGCGACGCTGTTGGCCGGCCTCCGCCCGCGCGCGCTCGACTTCTTCACCGAGCCGCTCCCCGTTCCCGAGGACTGGCCTGATGCTCCATGCTCCTACCTGCAGCTATCGGACGCCGGTGCCACCGCCGCTCGCACAGCTGGGCTACGTGGCTGGACAGTCCGCCATCAAGACGCCCACCACTTCTGGGCGCTGACCAATCCAGAGGCCTTCACTACCGAGCTCGTTGCGCTGCTCCCCGGCTGATGCGCGACCGCCGCAAACGCTCGGCGCGTCGAAGGACATCACGTGGAACCACGTGGGTACCGGCAACCAAGGCCCTGTAGGGCCACCCGGGCACCGAGATCACCTTTCCGCGTCGCAGGTCATCCATTGCCTGCTGCACCACCACGTCCACCTCCAGCCACCATCGGTCGTCAGACCGATCCATGTCGATGTCCGCGCGCTCGTGGAACTCGGTGCGCACAAAGCCGGGGCACAGTGCGAGCGCTCGCACTCCAGTTCCGTCCAGCTCGGTCGCCAAGCCCTGCGTGAAGGACGTCACCCAGGCCTTCGCTGCGCTATACGTGCTGAAGGGGAGGAAGCTCGCCACGCTCGAAACGTTGATTACCGAGCCCGAGCCGCGGCCAACCATCCCACCCACCGCAGCAGACGAGAGCCGCATGACCGGAGTGACCATGACGTCGATCAAGGACTGTTCAGCATCAACATCGCCGTCCACAAACCGCTGATTGATGCTGAATCCAGCGTTGTTGACGAGTACCTCGACAGGTCGGTCGGGGTCGCGCAATCGGTTCTCGACCGCCGCAAGTTGCTCGCGGTTTCCGAGGTCGGCGGCGACGACCTCCACCTCGATCCCACCCGCGCGCAACTCGCCGGACAACCGCTCAAGGCGCTCCTCGTCGCGTGCAACGAGAACAAGGTCGTAGCCGTCGGAGGCCAGCCTCCGAGCAAACCCCTGACCGATCCCTGACGTTGGTCCCGTTACCAGTGCAGTGCTCACCCACCCACCCTGGCACGATCTGTTCATGACGACGACACCGCGCGCCAGCGACCTCGGCATTGCGTTCGACGGCAAACCCGGCCGGCACAACGCCATCACCGACGTCCCCGGCGTCGAGGTCGGCTTCACCACCCTCATCGCCGGCGATGGCGCGCACGCGATCCGCACCGGCGTAACAGCCGTCCTGCCCCGAGGTCGAGAGGGTGTCGGCGACCCGTGTCATGCCGGCATCTACTCGATGAACGGCAACGGCGAACTGACTGGTTCACACTGGATTGCCGAGACCGGGCTGCTCCACCTTCCCGTCGCAGTCACCAACTCGCACGCGGTTGGCCCAGTGCACCGCGGAATCATCGACTGGGTGATCGAGCGACACCCTCGCGTTGCACGTGAGTGGTTGCTGCCCTGTGTTGGTGAAACGTTCGACGGCGACCTGAACGACATCAACGGACGCCATGTCAC
>JAJAYM010000109.1 GCA_027117675.1 Actinomycetes bacterium
GGACACGATGACGATCGCGAGCCACTTCATCGGTGGCAAGGCCGTCGAGAGTTCGACCGGCGCCACCGACGACGTCATCGACCCCAGCAATGGCGAGGTCATCCAACAGGTCACCTTGGCCACCCCCGATGACGTGGACGCCGCGGTCGCGGCCGCCGCAGCCGCCTTCCCCGAGTGGTCGGGGTCGACGCCAGGGGCTCGATCGGAAGCGCTGAGCGCCTTCGCCAGAACGCTGAACGCGCGCGCTGCTGAGTTCGCCGAGGTGGAGAGCCGCCAAGCCGGCAAACCGATCCGGTTGGCTACCGAGTTCGACGTACCGGGCACCGTTGACAACGTCGCATTTTTTTCCGGAGCCGCCCGAAACCTTGAAGGGCGCGCAGCCGGTGAGTACAGCGGTGACCACACCTCCGTCATCCGTCGTGAGGCGATCGGCGTCGTAGGCTCGATCGCTCCGTGGAACTACCCGCTGCAGATGGCTGGCTGGAAGATCTTGCCGGCGATCGCCGCTGGTAACACGATCGTGCTCAAGCCAGCCGAGATGACTCCACTGACCTCGGTGATGTTCGCCGAAGCGGCCGACGAAGCTGGGATCCCCGCCGGAGTGATCAACGTCATCACCGGGCGCGGGTCGGTAGCCGGAAACCACCTGATCGCGCACCCCGGGGTGTCGATGGTCTCCTTCACCGGATCCACCGCCGTGGGTCAACAGGTGATGAAGACGGCTTCTGAGACGGTCAAGCGGGTGCATCTCGAACTCGGTGGCAAGGCACCCTTCCTCGTCTTCGACGACGCGGACCTCGACGCGGCGATTCAGGGTGCTGTTGCCGGCTCGCTGATCAACTCGGGGCAGGACTGCACAGCGGCCACCCGCGCGTACGTGCAGCGGCCGCTCTACGACGCCTTCGTGCAAGGTGTTGCCGATGTAATGTCCGGTGTTCGCCTGGGCCCAACTGCCGATCCGGACACCGACCAAGGACCGCTTATCTCATGGAAACAGCAGGAGAGCGTCGCCGGGTACGTCGAGCGAGCGCGCGGGTACGGCGCCAAGATCGTCACGGGAGGACAGATCCCCGGTGGTGAGCTGGCCAAGGGCTCGTACTACGAGCCGACCCTGGTCATCGACGCCGCTCAAGACTCCGAAATCGTCCAGGAAGAACTCTTCGGCCCGGTGCTGGTCGTTTTGCCGTTCGACGACGACGACGAAGGTCTGCGGCTGGCCAATGACACACCATTCGGGCTGGCTGCGTCGGTGTGGACGCGAGATGTCTTCCGCTCGCTCCGGGCGACCAGCGAGATCCGTTCTGGCTGCGTCTGGGTCAACGACCACATTCCTATCATCAGCGAGATGCCGCACGGCGGGTACAAGCAGTCCGGCTTCGGCAAAGACATGAGCCAGTACTCGTTCGACGAGTACACGAACGTCAAGCACGTCATGTACGACCGCACCGCGGTCGTACGCAAAGACTGGCACCGGACCATCTTTGGGTCCCGGTGACCGGCGGATCGAGGGGATCCGCACTCATCACAACCATCGCGGAGGAAAAGCCAGCATGACTGACCAGAACCCATTCTCAAACCCGGTATCGGGCGTTCGTAATACGGGGTTGTCCCGTCGCGGTTTCCTGCGCGGCGTCGGGGCAACCGGTGCCGCGGCTGCCGGTGCCAGTTTGCTGGCCGCTTGTGGCAGTGATGGCGACACCGACACCGACACGGGCGGCAGCGACGAAAAGATCCTGAACTTCGCCAACTGGCCGCTGTACATCGACACCAAGCGGGTCGATGGAGTCAAGGCCTACCCGACCCTCGAGGCGTTCGAGGAGCAGACCGGTATCCAGGTCAACTACAGCGAGCCGGTCAACGACAACGAGGAGTACTTCGCCAAGGTTCGGCCGGTTCTGGCGGCCAACAAAGACGTCGGAGTCGACTCGTTCGTGCTCACCGACTGGATGGCCTCCAAGCTGATCAACTTGACCTGGCTGGAGGAGCTCGACAAGTCGAACATCCCCAACTGGGAGAACATCACCTCAGCGCTCAAGGAGCCCACCTTCGACCCGAACCGCGACTACTCGCTGCCCTGGCAGTCAGGTGTCACGGGGATCGCGTATGACTCCAGCGTCACCGGCGAGGTCGCCTCGATCACTGATCTCTTCACCAATCCTGATCTCAACGGCGCGATCACCGTGCTCAAGGAGATGCGGGACACCATGGGGCTGATCCTGCTCGACCAGGGCGCCGACCCGGCCGACTTCACCCCCGACGAGTGGGGTTCGGCGCTTGAAGCGCTCAGCGCCGCCAAGGACTCGGGGCAGATCCGACAGTTCACCGGTAACAACTACGCGCAGCTTTTGGCGCAGAGGACCATTGCCGCCTGCGTCGCGTGGTCCGGCGACGTCATCCAGCTGCAGTTCGACAACCCCGATATCAAGTTCTTGATCCCGGAGGCTGGCGGGATGCTCTGGTCGGACAACATGCTCATTCCGATCAACGCCCAGCACAAGGCAAACGCTGAGGCGTGGATGAACCACTACTACGACCCGAAGGTGGCTGCGGAGCTGGCTGCCTGGGTGAACTACATCTGTCCAGTCGACGGAGCCCAGGAAGAACTGGCCAAGACCGACCCAGATCTTGCCGAGAACCCGTTGATCTTCCCGACGCCGGCCGAGCTCGACCAGCTGGCGATTTTCAAGGCCCTGAACGACGAGGAGGAGACCCAGTACGCCGACGACTTCCAGTCGATCGCCGTCTGACCTTAGGTCTTTCTTTTCGGGTGCGCCCTTGCCACACTGAGCCTCGCGCAGCAACTAAGCCTCGCGCAGCAACTGAGCCTCAGGCCATCGTGGCAGGGGCGCACCTCCAGAACCCGCTAGTTTTCCGTATCGCCCACCCCACGACACCAGCCCACGAATCAGGACCGATGACCGAACCGACCAGCACCAGCGCGGCCGACCCCACCTCTACCGGCGGCGGCGCCGACCTTCACATCGTCGATGTCACCAAGCGTTTCGCGAGCTTTACGGCCGTTGACGACCTGACGCTGACGATTCCGGCCGGATCCTTCTTCGCGCTGCTTGGGCCATCCGGCTGCGGCAAGACCACGACGCTGCGCATGGTGGCTGGTCTTGAGGAGCCGAGCGCTGGCCGGATCGTCATCGGTTCTGAGGACGTAACGCACCGCAAGCCCTACCAGCGGCCGGTCAACACTGTCTTCCAGTCATACGCCCTCTTCCCCCACCTGGACATCTTTGAGAACGTAGCATTTGGCCTGCGTCGCTCGAAGAAGAAGGATGTGCGCAACGAGGTCGAGGCGATGCTCGAGTTGGTCGAACTCTCGAGTTTTGCCAGGCGTAAGCCCTCCCAGCTGTCAGGCGGTCAGCAGCAACGCGTTGCCGTGGCACGCGCCCTCATCAACAAGCCGGAGGTCTTGCTACTCGACGAGCCGCTCGGCGCCCTCGACCTCAAACTTCGACGCCAGATGCAGATCGAGATGAAGCGCATTCAGACTGATGTGGGGATCACGTTCGTCCACGTCACCCATGACCAGGAAGAGGCCATGACGATGGCCGACACCATCGCGGTCATGAACGCCGGCCGAATCGAGCAGATGGGTGCGCCGATCGAGTTGTACGAGAACCCGGTCACCACCTTTGTCGCCAACTTCCTCGGCCAGTCGAACTTGATCAAGGGCCAGCTCACCGGCAAGAGCGGGGGTGATGCGCTTCTTGAGGTCCAGGGTCAGCGCATGGCCATGCCCACGGCTCGGGTGCATTCTGAACGCGATGACGTGTGGGTGGGCGTTCGACCGGAGAAGGTGCAGATCAGCCGTGCCGGGACGCCGACCGATGGTGAGAACTCCATCGCCGGAAGGGTGACTGACGCCAGTTACATCGGTGTCTCGACCCAGTACCTCGTTCAGCTGCCTTGGGGGCAAGAGGTCGGAGTGTTCTCACAGAATCTGTCGACCGAAGGACCGCTCGGCACTGGCGATGACGTCGTCTTGCACTGGAACCCCGCTCACACGTTCGCGCTCGACGCGGCCCAGGACGCCGATGCCGGAGCCGAGAAGATCGAGGGGGACGAGTGAGCGCTGCCCCAGCGCCTGGCGTCGGCGCCAAAGCGCCAGCGGACGACTCAGCGCGCCCGGTCGGGCAGAGTCGCTGGACGCCCTACGCGTTGCTCTCGCCGGGGCTGCTGTGGCTGTCGGTCTTCTTGGTTGTTACGACCATCATGCTCCTCCCGATGTCCCTGTCGTCCGGCAGAGCGTTCAGCGGTGACGGAACCTTCAGTTTCGATTGGCAGTTCGCCAACTATGCCGACGCCTGGACTCAGTATGTGGTCGATACGCCCATCTTCCAGAAGTCGCTGATCTATGCGTTGATCGCGACGGTGCTTACTCTGGTGATCGCCTATCCACTGGCGTACACCATCGCCTTCAAGGCGGGTCGTTGGAAAAACTTCCTCCTCGTGTTGGTGATCGCCCCCTTCTTCACCAGCTTCCTGCTCAGGACCAACGCCTGGCAGACGATTCTGGTCGACACTGGTCCGGTCGTGAGCTTTATGGAGGCCTCCGGCATGCTGTCGGTCTTCCACGCGATCAACACTCCTGACTCATGGCCCAGTTGGGCCCAGATTTTCCCTGAGGGCCTTTCCGCTGAAAACCGAGTGTTGGCCACCCCGCTCGCGGTCATTATCGGTCTGGCCTACAACTTCCTTCCCTTCATGACGCTCCCGCTCTATGCCAGTTTGGAGCGAATCGACGTTCGGCTCATTGAGGCGGCGACCGATCTCTACTCGTCGGCATGGACGGCCTTTCGAAAGGTGACCTTCCCGCTGTCGCTCCCTGGCGTCGTCGCCGGAACGTTGTTGACCTTCATCCCGGCAGCCGGTGACCCGGTTAATCCGGCACTTCTCGGTTCGACTAGTGATGCCCTGATGGGTAACGCGATCGATGCCCAGTTCAAGGCGACAGGCAACTACCCGCTCGCGGCGGCGCTCTCGGTGCTGCTGATGGTGGTCATCGTGGCCATGGTCGCTGTCTATGTGCGTCGTGCCGGAACTGAGGAGCTCGTCTGATGTCGACCATCACCATTGACGAGCGGCGAGCCCAAGCTCTCGCTCAGTTGCCGCCCTACCGCGAGCCAGGGATCGCCACTCGCGGGTTACGGTGGGTCCGGGCTCACCTCGTACAGTTCTGTGCGGCCCTCGCGTTGCTCTACATGTTCATTCCGGTATTCGTTGTGGTGCTGTTCTCCTTCAACAGCCCAACCAGCAAGTTCAACTACGTGTGGAACGAGTTCTCGACGTCGGCGTGGGTCAACGTGTGGAAAGACCCTGAGATCACCGACTCCCTCACGATCAGCATCCAGGTAGCCGTCGTGAGCACTATCGTCGCAACTGTGTTGGGATCGCTCATCGCGTTCGCCATCGGACGGCACAAGTTCCGGGGTCGTGGAGCCACCAACCTGCTGATCTTCATGCCGATGGCGACGCCAGAGGTCGTGATGGGCTCATCGCTGTTGACTCTTTTCGTCGCCGCGCAGCAGGAGGGAAGCCTCGGGCCTGTGACCATCATCATCGCCCACATCATGTTTTCGATCAGCTTCGTGGTGGTCACCGTCAAGGCTAGAATCGCCGGCCTCGACTCGCGTCTCGAGCAGGCGGCGATGGATCTCTACGCCGACGAGAAGACGACCTTCCGCAAGGTGACCTTTCCACTCGTCCTCCCGGGCATCGTGGCTGGAGCGATGCTGGCCTTCTCGCTCTCCTTCGACGACTTCGTGATCACCAACTTCACCAGTGGACAGACGGTGACCTTCCCGATGTACATCTGGGGAGCTGCGGGCCGCGGGATCCCACCGGAGGCCAATGTGGTCGGCGCGATCATGTTCGGGATCGCCCTGATCATCGTGCTGGTGCCAGAGATCGTCAGAAGCGTTCGCAAGCGCTGACCGCCGGCTCCGGGAACGGCCGGGTTCGATGATGCGCGACGTCCACCCGTCGTCCATACTCGTAGCCGAGGTGAGAACGTGTCTGGAGCCCTGTCCCAGGTCCCTGTGAGCCCCGCCAGCATCCGCGAGTCCCTGGCGGACGCTGAGCCGAAAGCTTTCTGGCTTGACGACCCCAGCGCCCCAGAGCCCCGCCCCCAACTGATCGAGCAGCTGCGGTGTGATCTGTTGATCGTGGGTGGCGGTTTCACCGGCCTCTGGGCGGCGCTGCTGGCCAAGGAGGAAGACCCTTCACTCGATGTCGTCCTGCTCGAGGGTGAACGCATCGGTTGGGCGGCAACCGGCCGAAACGGTGGCTTCGTTTCCTCCAGTCTGACCCACGGGCTGCCCAACGGGGTCGATCGGTTCGCCGACGAGGTACCGACGCTGCTGCGGCTCGGCGACCAGAACCTCGATGCCATCGAGGAGACCATCGCGCGCTACGGGATCGACGCCCAGTGGGAGCGCAACGGAGAGCTCACCGCCGCGTACGAGCAGTGGCAGGTCGACGAACTTGGCCA
>JAJAYM010000110.1 GCA_027117675.1 Actinomycetes bacterium
AGCATGAGCTGCTCGCTGGCGGCCTCGACAAGGCGCAGTCCCTCGGCGTGGTCGACGAGGTCATCGAACCGCAAGTGACACGGTCAGCCCTAGCCGCTGCCATCGTGGCGGCAGCTCCGCGCCGCGGCCGCCACGGCAACATCCCCCTCTAGCCGACCTCGCGGGCCTCGCCAGCTCGGATGCTGACTCCACATTCAGGAAAGCCCCACGGGACGCTAGACGAGGGCGTACCGCCCCCGCATGAACCCCAAGCACCCCAAGAAGGACGCATTCACCCGCTCCCGCAGCACAGTCTCCGCATTCATCCTGGGGATCACCGCCCTCGCGCTCGCCGCCGTCACCCTTCCTGGCCCGGCCGCAGCGTCACCGCAACCGCCAGCCGGCGTGCCGCAGGGTCTCACGAAGTGCACCCAGGCGCTGCTCGCCTGGTGCGGTCAGCTTGAGGTTCCGCTGGATCGAACCGGCCAGACGCCGGGCGTCACCACGGTGCGGTTCCAGTACTACCCAGCTACTGATGCGACCGAGCCGGTCGGCACGATCGTCGCGCATGAGGGCGGACCCGGATACGCCACCACCGACAGCGCCGAGTACTTCCTCGAACTGCTTCAACCGCTACGCGACAGTCGCGCGGTACTTCTGGTGGACGCCCGCGGAACCGGCTGGAGCGACCCACTCGACTGCCCAGAGGCACAGGACTACGCAGGTGACTGGGTCGACGACGCCGCAGCCTGCGGCAAACGGCTCGGCCCCTTGGCCGACCTCTACACCACGGCAAACGTCGCCGACGACATGGCCGACGTCCTGGCGTTCTTGAAGATCGACGAGGTCGATCTGTACGGCGACAGCTACGGCTCGTTCTTCGCGCAGACGTTCACCGCCCGTTACCCGAACCTGGTGCGCAGCGCAATCTTCGACGGAACGTACCCGATCTCCGGGCTTGACCCCTGGTACTCCACGACCGCGACCCGTCTGCGCGACAACTTGCGCATCTTCTGTTCGCGCAGCCCCGACACCTGCCCCGTCAAACCGTCCAACATGCAGGACCTGCTGATGGAGGCTGTCGGGGTGTTGCGCCTCACCCCGATCCGCACCACAGCACCGGACGGCTACGGCTACGAGGTACCCGTCACGCTCACGCCGCGCCGACTGCTCGACACCCTGCTCTACACCGACGTCACCGCCGGCTACATGCGCGCCATGCCCGCGGCCCTCGCGGCGATGTTGCGCGGCAACCCCCGTCCACTCGCGCGGATGGTCGCCGAGGTGGAAGGAGCCAGCACGGACGCGGCACCGGGCAAGACGGCGATCCCGCGTCCCAATGATGAGCTGCGCGGATTCTCAGAGGGCGCCTACCTGGCGTACGCCTGCTCGGACTACCCCCAGCTGTGGGACAAGGACGCCGGACGCGCCGAGCGCAAGCGACAGTTCGCGCGGGCCATCGCGGAGTTGAGCCCGTCGGTGACCAAGCCGTGGACGCCACAGGAGTGGGCGTCGAGTGAGTTCTTCGTCTACGACTACTGCATCGGTTGGCCGAAGCCGACAGTTGCCGAACCTCCCTTCCCAGGTGGGCGATACGCGAACGTTCCGGTCCTGGTGCTCAACGGAGACCTCGACCTACGCACAGACGTCTACCAAGCCCGACAGGTGGCCGATAACTTTCCGAACTCGACATACGTCGAGGTGCCGAACGCCGGACACGTCACAGCCATCTACGACCCCGACCGTTGTGCATCCGTGATCGCTAGGCGGTTCCTCACCACTTTGGACGCCGGCAACACTTCATGCACCGAAGACATACCTGAGCACCGCGCCATCAGGGTCTTCGCCGAGACCGCGCAGCAAGCCCCACAGGCCGACGTGGCCAGCAACCGCGACGAGTCAACCGCGCGCGACCGGCGAGCCGCCTACGTCGCCATGGAAACCGTTGCTGACGTCATCGATCGCTGGTACGCCATCCCGGGCTACACCGGCACGAGTCTCTACGGCGGTCGGTTCGGCATGTACACCACCAGCGGCTACCCATTCACCGACCGCATCTGGTCGCTGCAGCTGAACCACCTGAGGTGGGTCCGTGACATCCAGGTCACCGGCACCGGCACGATGGCTCGCGGACGCGGCCCGGCCGAGATGGCGTTGACCATCCGCGGGCCAGGCACCGACAAGGGGTCGCTCACGATGACCTGGACCACCCGGGTGCCGCTCGCGACGGCGTCCATCACCGGAACCATCGGGGGACGCAGTGTCGATCTCCTCGTTCCGGCGCCCACCTACTTCTAGCCAGCGCCCTCAACGTGGTGGGGTGAAGCCCCAGGCGCGGTCGGACGCGTGAAGCCCCTCCCACGTCGCCGCGGGAGGGGCCTCGTCGCAACCGGACAGGGAAGGGGACTCGTCCGGCTACATGCCCCAGGTATCGATCGGCTAGATCACCTGGTGCAGCCAACGGACCGGCGCGCCTTCACCGGCGTGTCGGAAGGTTTCGAGCTCGTCGTCCCACGCACGTCCGAGCAGCTGGTCGAGCGCATCGGGCAACGTCCCCTTGCCGGCCTCGGCGTCGAGCATCGCCAGGCGGATCCGGTCCTCCGGGACGAGGATGTCGCCGTGCAATCCCATAACTGCGTGGAAGATGCCGAGCGACGGCGTGTACATGTAGCGCTCTCCCTCGTGACCGGGGGACGCCTCTTCAGTGACCTCGTAGCGAACGTGCTCCCAGCCGCGCATGGCCGACGTGAGAGTGGCAGCCGTTCCAGGGGCGGCTTGCCAGGAGAGTTCGGCGCGATAGCTGGCAGCCTGAGCCGGCTGCGGCGTCCACTGCAGGCTGACCTGCCCGCCTAGCACTCCGGCGATGGCCCACTCGACATGCGGACAGAGCGCAGCAGGCGCTGAGTGAATGAACACCACGCCACGCGTTGCAGGTGAAAGCGACATCTCCGGCCTCCTTTGCGAGGGTCGCCTTCCCCAGCTACCTCGCCGGCCGGACGCCGGATACGTTCTGTCGCGCTCGTCGCATTCTGCCTGACCCGGCCGGGTCAAGCCACCATCGGCCCCGGCGAGTCGGCCCCTACGAGGGCCGGGTTCACCAGATCAGGACAGCACCACGCCCACGCACCACACCAGCACGATCGCGATCCCGGCCACCATCTGGACCACCGTCCCGAGACCGTATCCCTGCAGGGCCGCCCACGTGGTGTCCCAGGCGGTTCTGGGGTCACGGAGCCGGATCAGCTCGGCCAGCCACAGCCCGGCAACACCACCCACGACGATCCCCACGAGCGGGATCATCACAAACCCCACCACCGCCCCCACCACAGCCAAGATCAACGCCCACCAGGGAGCACCGGCGTCGGTGGCCTTCCGGCCCGACAGGGTCAGCGCCGCCACAGTCCCGACGATCGCCAGCACGGTGACGATCGCGAAGGTCGCCCAGCGCCATGCTCCACCGCCGTCGAGCAGCGCCCAGACGCCCACCGCGGCCCACATCAGGGCCAACCCAGGCAGCACCGGCACCACCAGCCCCACTACGCCAACGGCCAACGCGATCGCGACGGCGACCTCAAGCCACGGACTCATGCCGCTGATCGTGTCACGCACTCCTCCGGATGTGCCGGAGGCCAAACCGCAGCACACTGGTCGTCGTGCCCCCCACCACTGCCAGGCGCGTCCTGGTCACCGGAGCCACCGGCTACATCGGCGGACGCCTCGTTCCCGAGCTGCTGGCTGCCGGCTTCACCGTGCGCGTGCTCGCGAGGTCGCCAGATCGCCTGCGCGACCGACCCTGGGCCGGCGACATCGAGGTCGTCGCTGGGGACGCCACAGATCCGCCAGCCGTTGCCACCGCCATGGCCGACGTCGATGTCGCCTACTACCTCCTGCACTCGCTGGTGGAGGGCGAAGGGTTCGACGACCTCGAGGCGTCCATGGCGCAGACCTTCGCTGACGCAGCACGCGACGCCGGCGTCGCCCGCATCGTCTACCTCGGCGGCCTCACTCCCCCAGGAGCGGAGTCCGGTGATCGTCAGGCGGTGCCGCTATCGCCGCACCTTGCGTCGCGGCTTCACGTCGGCGAGATCCTGCGCGCCTCCGGCGTCCCCACCGCCGAGCTCAGGGCAGCGGTCATCATCGGCTCCGGATCGGCGTCGTTCGAGATGCTCCGCTACCTCACCGAGCGACTACCTGCCATGGTCACACCCAAGTGGGTGCGCAACCGCATCCAACCCATCGCGATCCGCGACGTCCTGCGTTACCTCGTGGCGTCAGCCGACCTGCCTTCTGACGTGAACCGCGCCTTCGACATTGGCGGCCCCGACGTCCTGACCTACGCCGACATGATGCAGCGCTACGCCGCCGTCGCCGACCTGCGCCGACGCATCATCGTCCGGGTGCCGGTCTTGTCGCCGACGTTGTCGAGCCACTGGGTCGGGCTGGTGACGCCGGTGCCGCGGGCCATCGCGCGGCCGCTCGTGACAAGCCTGAAGCACGAGGTCTTCTGCCACGAGCACGACATTGCGTCGTACATCCCTGACCCGGCTGACGGGCTCGTCGGCTTCGACCGGGCTGTCGAGCTCGCACTGCGCCGCATCAAAGAGGCGGACGTGGCGACCCGCTGGTCGAACGCATCCATCTTTGGCGCTCCAAGCGACCCGCTTCCGACTGACCCCGACTGGGCAGGTGGCTCGCTCTACACCGATGAGCGCGAACGCGAGACCAGCGCATCTCCCGCTGCACTATGGAAGGTGATCGAGGGCATCGGCGGTGAGCGCGGCTGGTACTCGTTCCCGTTGGCGTGGGGCGTGCGCGGCCTGATGGACCGCGCCGTCGGCGGCGGGGGGGTTCGGCGTGGACGCCGCGACCCCGACCGACTCATGGTGGGCGAAGCACTCGACTTCTGGCGCGTCGAGGAACGGGTGCCAGAAGAGCTGCTGCGCCTCCGCGCCGAGATGCGACTACCTGGCCTGGCCTGGCTCGAGATGACAGTCGACAAGGAGCCAACCACCTACCGGCAACGCGCCATCTACCATCCCCGCGGCCTTTGGGGGCACGCCTACTGGTGGATGGTTGCACCCTTCCACGGCATCGTCTTCGGGTCGATGGTGCGCAACATCGTCCGCGCCGCCGAGGACGTCGACGCAGCCGCGGCCGGTCTGCCGAGCGCTGGCGATCCTCAGAGCAGCTCGTCCGCCCAGGTGCGATAGCCGGGAGCCACGCGCGGCCACGGGAACGCCGCCTCCCACCTGCGCGCGAGGTCAAGCAGCATTCCGTCGCGATAGCGCGGACCAGCCACCTGCAGTCCGAACGGCACGCCGAGAGTGGTCATGCCCGCGGGCAACGACAGCGTTGGATGCCCGCTGATGTTGGTGTAAGGGGTGTTGAACACATCCGGCGGAAGCATCCCGGGCTCGTCGTCAGCACTCATCCGCCCATCCGCCAGCCACCCTGCGGCAGCGTTTCACCGGGCTGAGCAGGACGCCGTCGTCACCCAACAGCGCATCCAGCGATCGCACCAGCAAGAAGCGCCGACGTCGTGCAGCAAGATACTGGTCGACGTCTATCCGCAGCCCCCACTCCATGAACCCGCGCGCAGCAGGGTGCATCTGCTCAAGGCCTTGCTCTACCCACGCGCGACCAAAGCGCGCGACGTGCTCGGCGGTCGCGATGGTGAACCAGTCGTCGTCCACATCAACGTCGCCGCAAAGGTCACGCGCCGTGACGTGCACCGGTTCCACGCCGACCAGTTCGGACATGTGGCGGACGGCAGCCTCGAACGGTGACCGGACGCCCTCCGGTAGATCGGCGTCTGCTGCGAATCGGTCGACAACGAAGACCCGCCGTACCTGGGACGCCCGCGCGGCGTGCTCGAGCATCGCGGCGGGCAGCGCTCCAGGGTCGCCATCCACTCGCCCGGCCATCACGCGCCAGAGCAACGCCAGGTCATCGGCGGACGTGGCGAACGGGCCTTCGGTGGACATGTCGATCCAGTCTGGCGCCGGCCAGCGACCGATGACACCGTGCGTGGGCTTGATGCCGACCAGACCACAGAACGCCGCCGGGATCCGGATCGACCCCCCACCGTCAGTGGCCGTGGCGATCGGCACCTGGCCGGACGCCACCGCCGCGGCGCTGCCTCCGCTCGACCCGCCTGGCGAGTACTCCAGCTTCCAGGGGTTGCCGGTGGTTCCGAAGACCAGGTTCTCGGTGTATCCCTCGGTGGCGAACTCCGGCAGGTTCGTCTTGCCAACGATCACTGCTCCAGCGTCGACCAGCCGCTGCGGCACCGTTCCATGCGCGGACGCAACGGGGGCGTCGACGAAGAGCAGTGACCCTTGGGTGGTGACCATCCCCTTGACGTCCTCGAGGTCCTTGACGAGAACCGGCACCCCCGCCAGCGGGCCCGGATCCCGCCCAGCTGCGACGGCCGCGTCCACCACACGCGCTGCCCGCTCGGCGGCGTCATCACAACGCGCGACGACGGCATTGATCGCGCCGTCATGCTGGTCGATCCTGCTCAGCGCTTCCGCAACCAGCTCTGCCGCACTCACCCGCCCGGCGCGCACCGCGTCCGCCAGCCTGGTGAGTTCACCCGTCGTCATCCCGCCACGCTAGCGCCACCGCCGAAGAACTTATGTGAGCGTTCGGTACATCTGACCCCCATTCAGAGCCCCTCAGATGTACCTAAACCTCACACAAGGCTCCAGCCCAGCGGCCACGGGCTCCCCTATCCACAGCGGGTCCATTCTCCTGCGAGACCGCACGAGGCAGTTGATGGTGCAACCGTGAACCTGGACTCGGACGACGTCTGCGCCTTCGCCATCCAACAACTCATGGTCGTTGGGGGTGGAGCTCGACGGGCACAGCTCGAGCAGTGGGGAGTGGATCGCGCCGCCCTCAACCGGATGCTGCGCAGGGGGATGCTGCAGCGCCAAGGGCGCGGCTACTACGTGCTGCCATGGAGTGGCGACAGCAGTGATCGGTGGCAACGGCAACGCTCTCAGCACCTCCGGGCAGTGTCCGCCATCCTGGGTGACGATTGCGTTGGTGGGTTAAGGTCGGCCGCACTCGCAATGGGATTGCCCGTCGCGCGCGTCCCGCCGATTCCTGAGGTCCTACGTCCAGCTCATGCCGCTGGGCTCAAAGGTGCGAGGGTCATCCGGCGGGCTCCCGACCCCCAGCTGATCGTGGTAGTAAACGGGGTGCGCGTAACCAATCTCGAGCGCACAGCCGTTGACATTGCGCTAGACCTTCCCACTCCAGAAGCACTCATCACCGTGGACGCGGCATTGCGCCGTGGGGCAGACCCCCAGCTGATGGCAGCAATACTTGCCGAACTTGGTCAGGTCAGTGGGCGCGATCGAGCACGACGAACTCTTGACTGGGCTGACGGGTACTCAGAGTCGCCGCTGGAGTCGCGTGGACGCGGCGAGCTCATGCTGCAGGGCGTGCCGCGGCCATGGAGCAACGTGAGCCTTCGCAGGGACGGGGGGGAGTCCCGGACGGGTCACTGGTGGGGCGGACTCGTAAGCGCGGGCTAGGCCGACGGCCGGGGAGAGTACGACGGACCGACGGCGACCGCCGATCCAATC
>JAJAYM010000111.1 GCA_027117675.1 Actinomycetes bacterium
CTCGGCTCCGGACTCCGACCGAACCATGGCGAACCTCCTTTCCCGCCTCACTGGACGGACTTAAAGGACGTCGAACACCATCACCCTAGACGACACCTGCTGCCCGATCTCAGCCGCCTCGTGATCACCGAGCGTGGCGATTGCCGTGGGATCCTCAGGCGATCACCCACCTGCCAACGGCCTGAGGCGCGCCAACGTTCACGCTCCGCAAGCATCCTGAATGGCCATTCGGGCGAATCTATGGCGCTAATGAGACAGATTGCCACGATTCCCTTGACGTGGCCGTCACGCTCAGTAACGCTACTCAGCGTGACCAGTCGGCGTTATCGGTGCCGGACTTCACACGAAGGACAGGGGTGACCAGAGCTTCGACGTCGGCGGTGTTTCATCGCCTTCTTCAACTCAGGGGAACCCGGGGGGGACGCCCGACCTCGGTCGGGCCCATACGAAAGGGTGCGCAGTGACTGACTACGCAAAAGCGCTCGGGGCGCGGCTCCGCGCTATCCGTCAGCAACAGGGGCTCTCGCTGCACGGGGTGGAGGAGAAGTCCGACGAGCGTTGGAAGGCCGTCGTCGTCGGCTCCTACGAGCGTGGGGACCGAGCCGTCACCGTGCAAAAGCTCGCCGAGCTCGCCGACTTCTACGGTGTCCCGGTGAGTGAACTGCTGCCGGACAGCAGCCCGGCAGCAGCGGCTGAACCGCCACCACGCTTGGTCATCGACCTCGAGCAGTTGAACCAAGTACCAGCAGAAAAGGCCGGACCGCTCGCCAGATATGCGCAAACCATTCAGAGCCAGCGCGGCGACTACAACGGGCGCATCCTGTCCATCCGTCAAGAGGACTTGAGGACCCTCGCGGTGATCTACGACCAGTCCCCAGGGGCGTTGACTGAGCAACTGATCACCTGGGGAGTACTCAACCCGGAGGCCCGGCGAGCCCTGCCGTTGGACTAGCCCTGCCGTTGGACTAATGCAGGAGTCAGCGGGGGTAACCGATGGCGTCGTCTTCGTCGAGTGCCTGGGCGTAGGCCGGTGCTGCGCCGCCGGCCGCGTCGCCGATCCGGTGCACCCGCATGGCGTTGGTCGAACCAGGGATCCCGGGCGGGCTGCCAGCCACAATCGTGACGAGGTCGCCCACCGCACATCGGTCCAGTTCTATCAGCTTCGCCTCGACCTGACGCACCATGTGGTCGGTGTGCGTGACCGGGTCGACGAGGAAGCTTTCAACGCCCCAGGTGAGCGAGAGTTGGTTTCGAACCTGAGGGTCGGGGGTGAACGCCAGCAACGGCACCGATGACCGGTAACGAGCGAGAATCGTCGGTGTCAGTCCGGTCTCGGTGAAGGCCACCAAGAACTTCGCGCTCAGCTGGCTGGCGACATGCACGGCAGCTCGGCAGATGGCGTCGCCCTTGTTGGTGGGGAGCCCCTCGATCCTGGCGATCCGGTCAAGCGCGGTGTCCTCGATCGACTCGATGATGCGTCCCATCGTCAGCACCGACTCCAACGGAAACTTACCGATACTCGTCTCGCCCGACAGCATCACTGCATCGGCGCCGTCCAGGATCGCGTTCGCGACATCAGAGGCCTCGGCGCGGGTGGGTCGAGACGCACTGATCATCGACTCCAGCATCTGCGTTGCCACGATGACCGGCTTGCCCTTCTCCCGCGCAAGGCTGATCGATCGCTTTTGCACCAACGGCACTTGTTCCAAGGGCAGCTCGACCCCGAGGTCGCCACGGGCGACCATGATTCCGTCGAAGGCGTCCAGGATCTCGGCCAGGTGCGTCACAGCCTGCGGCTTTTCGATCTTGGCGATCACCGGTCGGTGGATGCCCTCGTCATCCATGACTGAGCGAACGGGCAAGACGTCGTGGGCCGTACGTACGAATGAGAGCGCCACCAGGTCAACCCCACTCGTCAGCGCCCATCGGAGATCTTCGATGTCTTTGTCTGAGACGGCGGGCACGCTGACCATCGCGCCCGGAAGGTTGATGCCCTTCGCGTCAGAGAGCGTGCCGCCCTCGACCACTCGAGTGACCACGGCCAAACCGTCAACCTCTTCCACGCGCAAGAGCACCCGTCCGTCGTCGATGAGGATCGGGTCTCCCACCGAGACGTCGTTGGCGAGCCCCTCGTGGGTCGTGGAGACGATGTCTTGATCGCCTGGAACGTCGTCGGCGGTGATCACGAAGCGGGCGCCTGGGCGCAGCAGCACCGATCCGCTGGCGAACCGGCCGAGCCGAATCTTGGGACCCTGAAGGTCAGCCAGCACCCCCACTGCCCGCCCGGTGGCCTCAGACGCCTCCCGCACGAGGGCAACAGAGCGCTCATGGTCGGCGAGCGTTCCGTGGCTGAGGTTGATCCTGGCCACGTCCAGGCCAGCCTCTACGAGGGCGGTGACCGTGCCCAAGGTGCTAGTCGCCGGGCCCAGCGTGGCGATGACCTTCGCGCGGCGCATGGGCTCGACCCTATCGAGGGCGACGCGTCGCGCTGCGGGGGCCGCCCGACGCAGTCCACGCACGGTGGGTGGGTCATGAGGTTGAGTCCTGGCGCGCGGTCTCGGGAGGCCCTCGGTGCGTCGCGCGCACTGCCACGTCGCGGAGCGGAACGACCCCGCCGTCGGGGGCGGTGAGCGTTCGGACGTGCTCTTCGGCGGTGACGATCTCCCCCTCCTGGGGTCCAGACTTCGGTGATGTCGTTGAGGGTGGCTGACGCTTCGGCTGGTGGTTCATGCCGGTGCCCGCGGTGCGCAGGTCTCCGACGACGAGCAGAGTGCCGCCAGGCGTCACCCAGCCGCAGAGTCGGTCGTAGAACGCCAGCTGCGGCATCGACGGATGGGCGTAGTTGGTGGTCACCAGGCCGAACCGCCTGCTGGGCTCCCAGACAGTCAGGTCCGCGCAGACCCAACGGACGTCCCGCCGGGGGCCAGCCCGATTGCCTCACCGCCTTCCCCGCAGCCGGTGTACTGCGCCGTGCCAGGGGGCAGGCTGGCGATCTCGTGGACCAGGTGGGTAGCAAGTCTGACGCGCGGCAAGCCTTGCTGATCGAACATTTGTTCGATAGATTGGCGGTGGGCGCTTCGCCTCCACGCTCCACCCGGAGGAGTGCCCAGGAGAGAACTGTCGAGCCACGGCGAAGCCTGACCCGAGCTGTCCGCTCGAGGTCCCGTTCTCTCTCAGGAGCACCGCATGAAGACCCATCTCCCCCCCAGCCCGCACGGCCTTCGACCGCGCACGGAGCCGCTAGCCCCGCGACTGTCCACACTCGCCGGCGCCATAGCCGTCGCCCAAGAACTGGAGACGGCTGCTGTTCCTGCCCGACTTCTGGCCGACGAAGTGGTAGTCCTCTTCGCCGCCATCAACCGACTGCACTCGATGGCCCTGACCCGCTTGGCGCGGGTCGACGCCAAGGGCGTTTCAGCGATCGAAAACGGCAGCAGCACCGCCTCCTGGCTACGCCATCACACCGGGCTCCCTTCGGGCCAGGCCTCTGACCTCGTGCGAACTGCCCGCGAGCTTCGTTCGTCGTTGGCCGACACCGGGACCGCCCTCGAACGCGGTGAGATCACCGTTCAGCACGCACGTACCATCGCGAGAACCGCGCGTCTGGTCCAAGATCGCGTCCGCCCTGAGGAGGAAGGCGCCGCCGTCGCCGAGGCCGAGGCCGTGATGCTCGACGTCGGTCGCTCGGTCGATGCTGGGTCCCTTTCCGGATTCGCGACCAGAGTTCGCCAGGTGGTCGACCCTGATGGTGCCCTAGCCGACACCAACCGCGCCCACGACAGACGCTGGCTTTCGACGTCAACCACTCTGGAGGGAATGGTCAGCATCGACGGACTCCTCGACGCCGAAGCTGGTGCGGTGCTCATGACAGCGCTCGCGTCGGCCACGGCTCCGCGAGGACCGGACGACCATCGAAGTGCGGGGCAACGACGCGCTGACGCCCTGGTCGACATGTGCAGCTACGCCCTCGACACCGGGCAGCCAAGCGCTTCGGGCGGGATTCGCCCGCACCTGCTCGTGACGACGCCACTCGCAGCCGTTACCGGCCGCACCGTGGAGGGCGCCGCCCCCACGGAGGTGGCCGAACTGGCATGGGCCGGCCCGCTCACCGACGAGGCGGCACGTCGACTTGCCTGCGATGCCGAAGTCACCAGGGTTGTCCTCGATCCACCGTCGCAGCCTCTCGACGTGGGGCGGACTACCCGCACCGTCCCTGCTCAACTCAGGAATGCGCTGATCGTCCGCGACCGAGGGTGTGTCGCCGAAGGATGCGATCGACCGTCTGCATGGACTGAAGCGCACCATGTGGTGCATTGGGCTGAAGGCGGCCACACGTCACTGGACAACCTCGTGTTGCTCTGCCGCACCCATCATCGCAAGGTTCACGATGCCGGGTGGGAGTTCGGATTCATCGGTGGGCGATGGTGCCTGGTTCCGCCCGAGCGTGAACGACTGAAGTACCCGGATACGGATCGACTGCTACCCGAGTCCAGTGCCAACCCAGGAGCCGACCAGATAAGTGATCCCGGCGGCGGCCCCCCCGAGAAGTAGCTGCCGGGTGCCTGAGTAGAGCCATGAGCGAACGGTGATCTGGGAAACAAGGACACCCACACCGAAGAGCGCAACGAAAGACACGACCAGCGCTGGCCAAAGGCTGTCGGCGCCAAGTACATACGGAATCAACGGAATCAGTGCGCCGACGCTGAATGCCAGCAAGCTGGAGACGCCAGCGGTCAGTGGCGACGGCAAGTCGTGCAGGTCAACGCCGAGTTCCTCTCGTACGTGCACCTCGAGCGCATGCTCGGGGTCACGGGAGAGCTCGCGTGCCACTTCCGACGCCAAATCGACAGAGAGCCCTCGACGGCGAAAGGTCTCAGCAAGCTCTTGCTCTTCAGCTTCAGGTCGGTGGGTCAGCTCATAGCGCTCCAGCTCGATTTCGGCCTGAGCAAGCTCGCTCTGCGAAGCAACACTCACGTACTCACCAGCGGCCATCGACCCGGCTCCAGCGACCAGTCCCGCGAGACCGGCGATCACCACAGCGGTGCTGTCGCCGCCAGCGGCCGCCGTACCTCCTGCGACACCCGCGATGAGCGAAAAGTTCGATACCAAGCCATCGCTGGCACCGAACACAGCTGGACGCAGCCACCCACCGGTCACATCCCGGTGCGAGTGATGGATCTCAAATGTTTGCTTGCTCACGTGGCATCCCTTCGTTGCTCGGTCCCCAGCAGCTCGTCCGGAGCCTCTCGTCCGGGGGCGCGCCGCGCAGAGACGACCAGATAGGCAATCGCGCCGGCGAACACCACGATCGACACCCATACGTTGACGCGTACACCCAGGATCTCATTGGCAGCGTCGATCCGCAGCAGCTCGATCGGCAGCCGGCCCAGCGCGTAGAGGGCGACGTAGAGAGCGAAGACGCGGCCGTGACCCAGCCGCCAACGTCGATCGACCAAGACCAAGATGCCGGCGACCGTCAGCATCCAGATCGACTCGTAGAGAAAGGTCGGATGGAAGGGGCCGACGTCCAGGTACTCAACCGGTCGGTGCTCCAGGTCAATCTCCAGACCCCACGGCAACGAGGTCGGCTTGCCGAAGAGTTCCTGATTGAGCCAGTTACCCCACCGACCCACAGCCTGCGCAACGGCGATGCCAGGAGCGATCGCGTCCCCGAATGGCGGCAACGGAATCCCGCGCCTTCGCACACCGATCCAGGCACCGACCCCCCCGAGCACGACGGCCCCCCAGATACCGAGGCCGCCCTCCCATATCCGCAAGGCGTCGACTGGGTTGCCGTCGGAACCGAAGTACGCAGCCGGCGAGCTGATGACGTGGTAGAGCCGACCACCGATGATGCCGAACGGCACTGCCCACACGGCTACATCGGCCACCACGCCGCGGTCACCACCTCGGGCCCGCCACCGCCGGTCTCCGATCCAGATGGCCAAGAAGATGCCGGCGATGATGGCCACCGCGTAGCCACGCAGTGGGAAGGAGCCGATGTACCAGACGCCGTCAGATGGACTGGGAATAGCGAGTACCGAAGTCATGTCACTGGTCGGGCGGCGACGCCGGCGCGCAGCTCGGCCGCAAGGGCGCGCACCCGATCAACGCCCTCCTCTGGGGTCGATGCATCCAAGAGGGCACGAAC
>JAJAYM010000112.1 GCA_027117675.1 Actinomycetes bacterium
ACGCGGGAGATCACGGCATGGCAGAGCGACTCCAGGGAAGCCTTTGCCGGCCCAGGAGGCAGCGGCTTCAGTGCTTCACGTGCCGCGTCAGCATGCCGTTGCAGGTCAGCACGTGACCTTGCCATTGCCGCGCTGGCCCGAAGCAATTCAAGGGCCCGTGCATGCCGGAGGTCGTCACTGAGGTCGCCACGAAGCAGCTCCTGCAGCTCGGCATCTGCAGGGTCTGTTGAGCGCAGTGCGTGCAACACCGGCAGCGTCCGAACACCTTCGCGTAGATCGGTTCCCGGCGTCTTCCCCGACTCCTCGCTATCGCTTGCCACGTCAAGGACATCATCAGCCAACTGGAAAGCCACGCCGATCAGCTCGCCATACGTCGTCATGACGTCGACAATCTCAGGACTGGAGCCCGACATCATGGCACCAAACCGGCCAGACGTGGCAATCAGCGAACCCGTCTTGTCGGCAACCACCGCCAAGTAATGGTCGACGGGGTCGTCACCATCGGATGGCCCGAGCGTTTCCTTGATCTGCCCAACAACAAGGCGTCCGTAGGTTTGCGCCTGGATGCGAACCGCGTCAGGGCCCAAGTCGGCGAGAAGCTCTGAGGCTCGGGAGAAGAGAAAGTCACCGGTGAGGATCGCCACGGTGTTGTCCCACCGAGAATTCGCCGAGGGCGCCCCGCGACGCAGTTCGGCTTCGTCCATCACATCGTCGTGGTACAGCGTCGCCAGGTGCGTCAGCTCCACAACCACCGCGGCTGGGACGACTCCCGCCGCCGAGGGGTCGCCGAGGTGCGCTGCGAGAAGCACGAGCAGTGGGCGAAAGCGCTTACCCCCGGCATCGACCAGGTGCCTCGACGCTTCGGTGACGAACGGGTAATCCGACTCAAGGCTGCTTCGGAGCAGGATCTCCACGTCTTCCAGCCGGTGGTTCAGCGAGACAGCGAGTGTGGAGTCGATCTGTCCGAGGTCGAGTTCGCTCATGTCATCGCACGAACGCTGCGGCTTCCTGGGCCAAGTCGATGACGGGGCCAGGAAATACTCCAAGGGCAATCGTCGCAGCCGCACACACTGCGATGGCGAGCGCAGGCAGTGCACTGGGCACCGCGATGGGCGGGGCGTCCGCGGGCGGGTCGGAAAAGTACATCAAGACCATGACCCGCACGTAGAAGAACGCCGCAACCGCGCTGAAGACGGCGCCGACAATGACCAACGGAGTGGCTCCACCGTCGATGGCCGCCTCGAAGACGAGGAACTTTCCGATGAACCCACTCGTCAGCGGGATTCCCGCAAACGACAGCAGGAAGATTGACAGCGTTCCGGCCAAGACGGGGGCACGCCGGCCCAGCCCTGCCCACCGCGACAAATGCGTCGCCTCGGACGTGCCATCACGAACGAGCGAAACCAGCGCAAAGGCTCCGATCGTCGCGAAGCCGTAAGAAGCAAGGTAGAACATCGAGCTGGAAAGACCCGAACCTGACGCCGCCGTAACACCGGTGAGAATGAATCCAGCCTGTGCCACCGATGAGTAGGCGAGCATGCGCTTGATATCGGTCTGAGTGATGGCCAAGACCGATCCAACAACGATGGTGGCGATGGTGACCACCCAAAACATCGGCCGCCAGTTCCAGTCGTAGTCACCGAGTGCTACGTAGAAGAGCCGCAGCATCGCCCCGAATGCCGCAACCTTGGTCGCTGAGGCCATGAACGCGGTGACCGGGGTGGGGGCCCCCTGGTAGACGTCAGGAATCCAGGAGTGGAACGGCACTGCGCCGACTTTGAAAAAGAGGCCGATCGCGACAAACCCGGTGCCGATGAGCAGAAGCGGATCAAGCCCCACCCCCGTCGACAACGAGTCATGGATCCCGCCAAACGAAATCGAACCCGAGTAGCCGAAAAGGAGGGCGGACCCGAAGAGCAGGAAGGCCGACGAGAATGAGCCCAGCAGAAAGTACTTGAGCGCAGCTTCCTGGCTGAGCAACCTTCTACGCCGCGCCATGCCGACGAGCAAGTAAAGCGGCAGCGACATGACCTCAAGGGCAACAAAGAAGGTCAGCAGGTCGTTAGCTGCGACGAACATCATCATGCCGCCGACTGAGAAGAGTGCCAGCGGCCAGACCTCAGTCTGCAGTACCCGCGCCGCCACGAGCTCACGCTCGGATGAACTGCCGGGAATGGTTGCGGCCGAACTCGCGAAGGCGTCGCCGGCCGAGTCGACGCCACGCTCGCTGAACAACAGGAACGCCAAGAGTGAAAGGATCAAAATGGTGCCCTGGAAGAAAACGGCGGGGCCATCGATCACGACGTTGCCCGAGGCGGCCGTTTGGCCAAGATCTGGTCTGCTCCACACGATGAGTGCGACGAAGGCTGCGATCAGCGTCAGCAAACTGAGTGTCAGCTGGATGTCGCGACGAGCACGCCGAGGGAAGAACGCTTCTACGAGGACACCGACTATCGCGCCGCCGAAGACAATAAGCAGAGGCGCCAGGAGCTGATACTCGATCGACGGCGTATCGAACTGTTCCACCAGGAGGGACATCAGTCAGTCACCTCCCGCTCGATCGCATCGCTCGCGGGAACGTCTGGCTCCACCGGATCGACGTTCAAGAAGCTGTAGGTGCGCTCGATTGCGGGGTTGATCACGTCGAAGATTGGCCGGGGAAATACGCCAACAGCAATCGTCAGCGCGATGATCGGCGCGAAGGCCACCAGCTCACGCGGGAAGACATCGCGCATGCCCTTGACGTTCTCGGTTGCTGGGCCGGTCGCCACGCGTTGGTACATGATCAGCACGTAGAGAGACGAGAGCACGATTCCGATGACGGCGATAGCTGCCGCCACAGGCCAGCGCTGGTAGGAACCAATGAGAACGGTCAGCTCACCCACAAAGCTGGCGAACCCGGGCATCGCAAGGCTGGAGAGTCCGGCGAACAGGAAGAACCCGGCCAGGACTGGTGCTACCCGTTGGACTCCACCGAATGACGGCATCAGGCTCGACCCGCGACGCTTGACGAGGTAACCAGCAACGATGAAGAGCGCAGCAGTCGACAGGCCATGCGCCACCATGTAGACGACCGACCCAGAGCCACCAATCTCTGTGAACGCGAATATGCCGAGGATGATGAACCCAAAGTGCGAGACCGAGGTGTAGGCGATCAACCGGTACATGTCGGTTTGCCCGATCGCCACCAGCGCTCCGTAGATGATGCTGATCACGGCAAGGGTGACTACAAAGGGCGCAGCCCATTCCGAGGCATCGGGAAAGATGGGGATTACGAGTCGTAGCATCGCAAAGGTTGCCACTTTGTCGAGAACACCGACGAGCAGCGTCGATGTCGCTGGGGTTGCAGATGTAGCAGCGTCCGGCAGCCACGTGTGCAGCGGAACCATCGGGGCCTTGACGGCGAACGCGAAGAAGAAGCCGGCGAAGAGGATCTTCTGGGTGTCCGGATCGATCGGCATGCCAGCGAGCAGCGTCCAGTCAAAGGTGCCAGTTCCCAGCTGCTGGGCGGACACGACATAGAGCCCGATCAGGGCGGCTAGCAGGAGCAGTCCCCCAAGGAGGCTGTACAGCAAAAACTTGACGGCCGCATAGGTGCGCTGTCCCCGACCAAACATTCCGATCAGGAAGTACACCGGAAACAACATGACCTCGAACGCAATGTAGAACAGGAAGAGATCAGTCGCGACAAAGACGTACACGATGCAGCCGAGCAGCGCCAAGATCAATGCGAAGTAGGTTTGCGGCCGATGCCGTTCGTTGTCGTCGGCATCGTTCCAGCCGGACAGGATGACAACCGGCGCGAGCGACACCGCCATGGCGATCAGCGCGAGCGCTATGCCGTCGACACCCACGGCATAGCTGATCCCGAACTGTTCGATCCATGGTGTCTTCTCGACAAACTGGAACGGCTCGGCGGCATCGGGCTCGAATGCGAACGCGATAGCCACGGTGAGAACAAGCATCGCCAGCGAGACGATGAGCGCAATCTGCTTCGCGAGCAACTCGCGGCCACGCGGCAAGGCAGCAACGATCAGGGCGCCGATGAAGGGCAGGACACCCAGCGTGGTCAGTACCGGAAAGTCGTTCACGTCAGAGCCTCACCAGTACGAGAACTCCGACGACCAGCACGGCCCCCGCCAGCATGGACAGAGCGTAGGAGCGCACAAAACCCGTCTGCCAGCGTCGCAGCCGTGCGGACCCGCCACCGATCGCCGCCGCTGAGCCGTTGACGAACCCGTCGATGACTCGGTTGTCGAAGAAGACAAGGAACCTCGTGAGGTACTGGCCCGGACGCATGAAGAGTGACTCGTTGAAGGCGTCCTGAAAGAAGTCTTGGCGGGCGGCGCGAGTGAGTACCGAACCCGTGGGTGCCTCGACAAGCACCGGGCGCCGAAGGTACATCACGTACGCCAGAGCGACGCCGACCAAGGAAACCGCCACGATGATGGCAGTTATAGCCAGAACCGGGATAGCGAAGTCGTGCTCTTCCTCCGGTCCGACGACGGGTTCGAGCCAGCTGACGAAGCGCCCACCGATCACGAGCACGGCGCCAAGGACAACCGAACCGATGGCGAGCAGGATCATGGGAACAGTCATTGAGCGTGGCGACTCGTGCGGGTGTGTTTCGTCGGCCCAGCGTTTCTGGCCGAAGAAGGTCAAGAACATCACGCGGCTCATGTAGAAGGCGGTGATCCCTGCACCAAGAATCGCAGCGATGCCTACCCAGATATTGTCGGCGAGCGCGGCCTCGATGATCTTGTCCTTGGAGAAGAACCCGGAGAAGGGTGGGATCCCGATGATCGCCAGGTATCCGGCACCGAACGTGATGAACGTGATCGGCATCGCTTTGCGAAGCGCGCCATAGCGCCGCATGTCCACTTCGTCGTCCATCCCATGCATGACCGATCCGGCCCCAAGGAAGAGCCCCGCCTTGAAAAAGCCGTGCGTCAACAGGTGCACGATCGCAAAGGCATAACCAGCCGGCCCCAGACCGGCGGCCAGAATCATGTAGCCGATCTGGCTCATCGTCGACGCCGCCAACGCCTTCTTGATGTCGTCCTTGGCCGTACCGACAAAGGCCCCAAACAGGAGTGTCAGGACACCGACGAGTACGACGGCCAGTTGCGCGCCATCAGAGAGGTTGTAGATCGGGTTAGATCGGACGATCAGATAGACACCCGCGGTGACCATCGTCGCGGCGTGGATCAACGCTGATACGGGAGTTGGGCCAGCCATCGCATCGCCGAGCCATGCCTGCAGCGGCAGTTGGGCACTCTTGCCGGTCGCCGCCAGCAGCAGCAGCAAGCCCAGGGCGAGCAATGCTCCCGAGCTTGCTTCGGGCGCTCCAGCAAACACGCCAGAGAAAGCAGTCGTTCCGAAGGTTGTCACCATCAGCATAATTGCCAGGGACATACCGATGTCGCCAACGCGGTTCATCACGAAGGCCTTCTTGGCGGCGGTTGCGTACGCCGGCTTGGCGTTCCAGAAGCCGATCAGCAGGTAGGAGACGAGGCCAACACCCTCCCAGCCTACGTACACGAGTACGTAGCTGCTGGCGAGGACGAGCAACAACATCGAGGCGACGAAGAGATTGAGGTAGGCGAAGAACCGCCGCTTGTCAGGGTCATCGGCCATGTAGCCGAGCGAATAGATGTGTACCAGACCCCCGACGAAGGTCACCAGCAGAACAAACGCCATCGACAGCGGGTCGAGTTGGAATCCAACGTCGACGCTGAAGTCGCCGATCGGCGCCCACTCGAAGAGGCTCTGGTTGAAGGCACGCTCTTCGCCAGGCTGGCCGAGCATCTGAAAGAAGAGCACGAGCCCGAGAACGAACGAGAACCCAACCAACAGGGTGGCCAAGACCGGACCGAAGGAGTTCGTCCGGCGGCCCCCCACCAGCAGAACGATCGCGCCGAAGAGCGGGAGGGCGATCAACAGCCAGGTCAGCCCAAACATGCCAGAGGCTTCACTGATCACCTGGCTACCGCCTTCGCTCCAGCGCACGGCCGTTGCGGCGCTCATCGGGCAATCTCCGAGGTCAGGGGCAAGGGGTCGGATTGGTCACACTGTGGCGTCATCGTGATCAGAGCTTCAGGAGGTTGGGGTCGTCGACAGATGCCGAGCGTCGGGTCCGGAAAATGGTGACGATGATCGCAAGACCGATCACGACTTCAGCGGCAGCGACCACCATCACGAAGAACGCCACCACTTGCCCATCGATGTTGCCGTTGAGCCTTGCGAAGGACACGAAGGCGAGATTGGATGCGTTCAGCATGAGTTCGATGCACATGAACACCACAATCGCGTTGCGTCGGACTAGGACTCCAACAGCCCCGATGACGAACAGGATCGTTGCCAGGTAGAGGTAGTTCTCCGGGTTCACCGCTGATCGCCCTCATCAGCGTCGCTTTCACCGATGCCCTCAAGCTCGGTGTGTCGAACAGTTCCCTGTCGACGCAGCTCGTCGGGTACAGAAGCATCTGACGCGGTGCCATCTGGAAGGAGTGCCGGAGTGTCAACGGCGTTGTGCTGCGCGTAGACACCGGGGCTCGGGTACGGCGTCGGGTGCTCGCTGCGCATTCGCTCGACGGAAAGCTCAGCCTGCAATTTCCGAGGGGTGAGCCGCTCCCTGTGCGTGAGCGCCATGGCACCGACCGCCGCCGTGATGAGGACAACGCTCACAGCCTCGAAGGTAAAGACGTATCGAGTGAAGATCGCCTCGGCGATCGCCTCGACGTGACCCCCGGCTGCATCGTTGGCAGCCCCCACCCCGGGAGCGTCCGGGAACGTCGCACGGCTGATCGCGGCGATCAGCATTCCGCCGACGCCCAGGGCCAACAGGATTGCCGCCACCCGTTGGGCGCGAAGTGTCTCAACGAACGAGTCGGAGGCGTCGACTCCGACGAGCATGAGCACGAAGAGGAAGAGCATCATGACTGCGCCGGTGTAGACGACCACCTGAACGACGCCGAGGAAGATGCCGCCCTGCATGATGAAGAGGACGGCGAGGACGATCATCGTCGTCGCCATCCACAGCGCGCTGTGAACGGCCTTGCGACTGACCAGGATCATGACCGCTGCCACGACCGCGACAGGGGCCAGCACCCAGAAGGCAAGGGCCTCACCGGTAGATGTCGGCGGCGCAGCAGAGAGCAGTTCGATCATGATGTTCGCTTCCCGGTGCTAGCGGGGTCCGCGACGTTCGGCTGATCAAACTCACCGGCGTAGTAGTTCCGTTCAGAGGTGCCGGCCGCCATGGAATGGGGCGGTGGCTCCATCCCCGATGTCAACGGGGCAAGCAAGTCCTGCTTCTCGAAGATGAGGTCGGCACGGTTGTTGTCGGCTAGCTCATACTCATGACTCATCGTCAGCGCGCGCGTAGGACATGCCTCTAGGCACATCCCGCAGAAGATGCAGCGCAGATAGTTGATTTGGTAGACGCTCCCGTACCTCTCACCTGGCGAGAAGCGCGCGTCATCGGAATTTTCTGCTCCTTCGACATAGATGGCGTCGGCCGGGCACGCCCAAGCGCACAACTCACAGCCGATGCAACGCTCCAAGCCGTCGGAGTACCGGTTGAGCACATGCCGCCCGTGGAAGCGCGGCACCATCGGCTTGCGCTCCTCCGGGTACTCCTCGGTCGTCACCTTGCGGAACATCGTGGTGAACGTAACGCCGAAACCCGCTATCGGGTCAAGGAAACTAGGCATCGAGCTCCTCTTTCTCCGATCCAGCGGACGCCGCGACCGAAACGGTTGGCGGCTCCTGTCCAGGCAAGGGGGGAACCGGGTGGCCGCCGGCAAACGGATCGAACGGCGCAGGTTCGTCAGTGCCTTCCTCAGGTCTGCGCCCTGCGACGTAGTCCCAGGCGACGCTGACTACCAGAAGCACGACGAGGGTCACCGCACCCCAGATCAAGATGTCCCGACGCTCGATCGCCGCCTCGTTCGAGATTGCTCGTACCGTAGCGACGACCGCGATCCAGAGCAGTGAGAGCGGTATCAGCACCTTCCAGCCCAGCTTCATGAACTGGTCGTATCGCATGCGTGGCAGGGTGCCACGCAACCAGATGAACATGAACATGAAGATCCAGAGCTTGCCAACGAACCAAAGGACGGGCCACCAACCTTCATTGGCGCCTTCCCAGATCGATCCGCCGAGAGGCCAAGGGGCCTGCCAACCGCCGAGGAAAAGGGTCGTGGCCAGCGCCGCGACGGTGAACATGTTGATGTACTCGGCGAGGAAGAAGAGAGCAAACTTCAGCGAGCTGTATTCCGTGTGAAACCCGCCGACCAGCTCTCCTTCGGCCTCCGGCAAGTCGAACGGGGCGCGGTTGGTCTCACCAACCATTGACACCAGGTAAATGAGGAACGAGGGCAGCAGGATGACCGCGAACCACAAGCGGTCTTGGGCCGACACAATCTCCGATGTCGACATCGAGCCGGAGTAGAGAAAGACGGCCACAAACGACAGACCCATCGCGATCTCGTAAGAGATCACCTGCGCAGACGAGCGCAGCCCACCGAGTAGTGGGTAAGTGGAACCACTGGACCAGCCGGCTAGTAATAGCCCGTACACGCCGATGGACGTGACGGCCAGCACGTAGAGCACCGAGACCGAAAAGTCGGTCAGCTGTAAGGCAGTCTCGTACCCGAAGACACTGACCACCGGGCCGAACGGGATCACCGCAAAGGCGAGGAAGCACGTCGTCGCCGAGATGATCGGCGCCAAGATGAAGACCACCTTGTCAGCGGCCGTGGGGATAATGTCCTCCTT
Source organism: Actinomycetes bacterium (assembly GCA_027117675.1). GTDB lineage: Bacteria > Actinomycetota > Actinomycetes > JAHEKZ01 > JAHEKZ01 > JAHEKZ01. Next base: position 8,782 of record JAJAYM010000112.1, read on the forward strand.
GAGCGCCAGCTTGATGCCATCGGCGAGCCCCTGCAGCAAACCGAAGGGGCCGACGCGGTTCGGGCCAACCCGCTGCTGCATTCGGGCCACCACTCGTCGCTCGGCCCAGATCATAATCAGCGTGCTCAGGACGAGGAAGACGAAGATGAAGAGCGCCTTGGCCA
>JAJAYM010000113.1 GCA_027117675.1 Actinomycetes bacterium
GCTCGAGCTCTGGCAGGTCGGCGGTCGGAAGGTCTTTCAGTGAGTGCACCGCGAGGTCGATCTCGCCCATCAGCAACGCGTCCCGCAGTGCGCTGACGAAGACGCCGGTACCGCCGAGCGTCACCAGGGGCTCTTTCGAGACATCGCCAGTGGTGGTGACGTGAACTAGCTCAACCTCGCGGCCGGTTGACGCACGAACGGCGTCAGCGACGATGGTGGACTGCGCGAGTGCGAGCGCGCTCTTGCGCGTCCCGAGCCGGAGGGCGGTCATCGCGCACCATCCTCGAGGTCGGGAGTGGCCAACGCCTCGACAGTGCGCAGATCAAGGTTGAAGAGTCGGTGCAGCGCCTCGGCGTAAGCCTCACCGTCAGGCTCAGCTGCCAGCTCTTTGACCCGCACCGTCGGTGCGTGCAACAACTTGTCGACGACCCGGCGCACCAGGTGTTCGATGTCGGCACGATCTTCGGCGGCCAGGTCTGGACGCTTGGCCGCGAACCAGTCCAGCTCGTCGGCCACGATCTCGGACGCCAGCGCACGCAAAGCCACCACTGTCGGCGACACCTTCTCGGCAACGCGAGCGCTGATGTAGTTCTGTACCTCGGCTCCGACGATGCGCCGGACGCCTTCGACGTCCTGCTCGTACTGGCCGTCGGACAGCAACGCGCCGAGGTCTTCGAGGTCGATCAAGGTCACGCCGTGGACGCCGAGGACTGCCGGGTCGATGTCGCGAGGCAGGGCGAGGTCGAGCAGCACCTGCGGGCGGTGGCCAACACGGGTTCGCGCGGCCTCGGCAACGACGTCCGCGGCCACGATGTATCCGAGCGCGCCAGTACATGAGATCACCAGGTCGGCGTCGGCAACGCCATCAACAATCTCGTCAATGGGCAGCGAGCGGCCCGCAACGGTGGACGCCAACTGATCGGCACGAAGCGAGGTGCGGTTGGTGATGACCACCCGCATGCCATGCCGCGCAGCCGTCGATGCCGCCAAAGCAGCCATCGAGCCAGCACCGACCACGAGGACCGTCCGACCATCGAGCCCATCAAGTGACCGCGCGGCAAGCTCGAGGCCGACCGATACCAGCGAGGCACCGGCTTGATCGATTCCGGTCTCGGCATGAGCGCGCTTGCCCACACGCAACGCAGTCTGCACAAGGTCGTTGAGCTCGCGTCCCAGGCTTCCTTCGTCCTGAGCAGTGCGCAGCGACTGACGCACCTGACCCAGAATCTGTGCCTCGCCCACCACCATCGAGTCGAGACCACTCGCGACTGAGAACAGGTGATGAACGGCGCGGTCCTCGTAGTGCACGTAGAGGTGTGGCACGAGGTCGTCGGACGAGACGCCGGTAGCCCGTGCCAGGCACTCGGTTGCTGCGTCCACCGCTGGGTGGAACTTGTCGGCCTCGACGTAGACCTCGACGCGGTTGCAGGTGGACACGACGATCGCCCCGTCGACGGCGACGTGTTCGGTGAGCTCGTGCAGCAGCTTGGTCTGCGCGTCAGCGGCGAGCGCCAAACGCTCAAGCATTGGTACCGGAGCAGTGCGGTGGGAGACACCGAGGGCGAGCAGGCTCATCGCGCCACCTGCCCAAGCTCGTCACCGCGGCGTTGCTGGTGAAAGGCGAGGATTTGCAGTTCGCTCGCCAGGTCGACTCGGCGCACGTCAACCGACGGCGGCACGGTAAGGACCACGGGTGCGAAGTTGAGGACGCTGTTGACGCCAGCGGCGACCAGAGCGTCGGCGACGTCTTGGGCGGCGGCTGCCGGCGTCGCCACGACCCCGATCGTCACCCCTTCGGCCCGCGCCACCGAAGGCAGGTCGGTGAATGGGCGTATGACGAGACCAGCGACGTCGGTGCCGACCAGTTCGGGGTCTTCGTCGAAGAGCGCGACGAGCCGGAAACCACGGGAGGTGAAGCCGCCGTAGTTGGCCAGGGCATGGCCGAGGTGGCCAACCCCGACGATGACCACCGGCCACTCTGAGGAGATCCCGAGCTCGGCACCGATCTGCTCGATGAGCACCGAGACCTCGTAGCCGACGCCGCGGGTGCCATAGGAACCGAGGAAGGACAGGTCTTTGCGGAGCTTGGCGGGGCTGACGCCGGCAGTGGCCGCCAGCGCGTCGGAGGAGACGGTGTCGACCCCGGCGTCAGCGAGGTCGACCAGCACCCGGTGGTAGAGCGGAAGGCGCCCAACGGTGGCCTCTGGGACGCCACCTCGGCGTACGCCGAGGTCGCGTCCAGCGTCGGCGCGATCGGTCACGGGGGTCTCCTGCGGCTACGGAACATGCCCGGCCCCGGTCGTGGATCCCGGTGCCTGCACGGGTGCAGGCCGGGCCAACGCTGGGGAACGGGCTCGTATTCAGGGTAGGCGCTTGTGAAGGAGTGCACAAAGTTGCACAGGAGCTTGTCTCACGCTATGAGACGTCAGCCCGTGCCAGGTGCGTGGCTGCTCAGCCGTACTGGTTCTGACCTTCGGAACTGGGCAGCAGCATGAGGATCAGGTACCAGCTGCCGCCGATGCCACAGGGGATGAGCACGATCCAGCACCACCAGCCGGAGCGGTTCGTGTCCTGCAGCCTGCGCACCGAAACTGCGATGGGGGTTGGTTGATAATGCTGGGAAACGTCAGCAGTGAAATGCGCGACCAGGGTGGGCTTCAATCAGTGCAATCTGAAGCCGGGAGCAGGAGGGGCCGGCCCTACGCGCCTTCGCCGTCGATGTCCCCAAAGGTGGCTGACTGCGGCCTGGGTGGCGTCTGTACTGACGTAGAGCTTCGGGCTCTCAGCTAGCGTCAGACTTGTGCGGCGAGTAGGGCCGCAGATTTAAACTCGGACGAAGCGTCTCTGGTGTAAACCGGGGGCACTTCGTGCTGTCCACCCGTTCGATGTTGTCGGGGAGGGCCAAA
>JAJAYM010000114.1 GCA_027117675.1 Actinomycetes bacterium
CTGGGCCAGGCCGCCAAGGACGACCCCAGCAACGACAAGCATGCTGAGCGCCACGCCCGCCCCGACGACGCGCGTCGGAGCGGGAGCCTCATCGAGCCCGGAACTCTCGACCCCCGAACTGGCCCCAGGGCGACGCCGAGCGCGGCGTTGAACGACGGCGACGGACGCGTAGGTCGCCCCCGCGGCCGCGGCCGCGCCCAGGGCCGGGACCCGAAGTGGGGTGATGGGGGCTGTTTACCCTGGAGCGGCGCTGGGTACACCTCGGCGTATGCCCCATACGCTGCTCGGTGCCGACCATGACGTCGAACCGCAACGAAGCCAGGAAGCCGAGCGGCGATGGGGCCCGTTCGCCCTCAAGGTGCTGGTCGGCTGGCTGTTGTTGCTCGGCGGCGTTACCGCGCTCGGGGCCCTCGTGACCGGACCGATGGCCGACAGTGGATTTATCCAATGGGATCAGCAGTATCCGGTCGATCTGGAGAACGCGCGGACGGCCGCTGGAGAGTCGTGGTCGCATGTGGGGAGCGTGATGGGCGACACCCTCACCGTGGTTGGGGTCGCCGTTGTTGTGGGCATCATGCTGCTGATTGCCAGACGGTGGGCTTCAGTCCTACTTCTGGCCACAGCCTTGCTGGTGGAGGTGTCGGTTTTTGTGGCGTCCACCCTGATCGTCCCGAGGGATCGGCCAGACGTTCAGCAGCTGGATGTTTCTCCGCCGACCTCTTCCTTTCCCTCCGGGCACACCGCTGCGGCCACCGCACTAGTGCTCAGCCTGGCCCTTCTCGTCAGCTGGAACATTCGGTCTGCACCACTTCGCTGGCTCGCTTGGGCCTTGGCCGTGTTTGTCGGCCCCATCGTGGCCTTCGCCCGCGTCTACCGCGGCATGCACCATCCGACCGACGTCGTGGTCGGCCTCGCGCTCGGAATCGGGTGCGTTGTCGTTGCGGCGCTGGCTGTCCGATCGTGGGTGGGCGCGCATCGCGTCGATCATGCCCACTCATCTGCTGTGCTTGAAGAGAGGGTTCAATGAAGGTCGCTGTAGTCGCACACCGCAAGAAGTCACTGGACGGAGGGCTCGTCGAGCTTCGCGAATTGCTTGCGCGGTACGGCGTGACCGATCCACTGTGGTTCGAGGTACCCAAGAGCAAGAAGGCGCCCAAGTTCGTCCGGCAGGCTCTGGACGCCGGTGTTGATCGCGTCTTCGTCTGGGGTGGAGACGGCACCGTGCAACGCAGCCTGGACGTTTTGGCCGGCACCGGAGTGCCCATGGCCGTGCTGCCGGCCGGAACGGGAAACCTCTTCGCCGGGAACCTCAATATCCCGGTGAGCCTGGAAAGGGCTGTTCGGATCGGTCTTCAAGGCGATGTTCACACCATCGATGTTGGACGGATCAATGGTGAGCGGTTCGGGGTCATGGCTGGTGTTGGTGCCGACGCCCTGATGATCCGCGACGCCGATGGCGGATTAAAGGATCGGCTAGGACGCGGTGCGTACGTGCTGACCGGCATAAAGAACGTGACGGATGCGGTGGTCAGGGTGCGGGTCGATGTCGATGGCAAAAAGTTCTACTCCGGCAAGGCCGGATGCGTCATCGTGGGCAATGTTGGGCGGGTGTGGGGTGGGATCGACGCCTTTGACGATGCAACGCCGTACGACGGCAAACTTGACGTTGCGGTCATCACGGCGACGAATGCTTCGCAGTGGGCCCGAGTGCTTGGGCGGGCCGCGGTGGGGCGAACCGCCAAAGCCAAGCATGTTCAGATGACCTCGGCGCGAAAGATCGACATCGCGTTGAAGTCGAGCCGGCTGTATCAAGTCGACGGTGGAGACCGAACCAAAACCCAGACTATGAAGGTCCGAGTCGAGCCGCGGGCTCTCATGGTGTGTGTCCCCAATGAGCAGGCCACCTGATGAGTCAGGCACAGAAGGTGCCCGAGACGTATCAGCTGACCGGTGACGACGTTGTCAGCACTATCCAGCGTGTGCGCTGGCAGCACCTGCTCAAGGATTCGCTTAAGCGTCTTCGCGTTGCTGACGGATTCAGCCATGCTCGAGCTTCGGCGTTCGCCCTGGCCCTGCTCCTCGTCGAGGCGCTCATCGCAGTGCTCGGGCTGGCCGTCGCTATGGGCTCTTCAGGGTTCAGCAAGACCGTGACCGACGTGCTTCAGACGGCCGTGCCAGGGCCGGCTGGCCAACTGCTCACCTCGGCTGCGCGGCAGGCGCAGGAGGCTGGATCGGCCAACCAGTACACAGCGCTCCTGATCGGCCTTGCCGCGAGTCTGATCACTGGGACGACCGCGCTTGGCCAGTTCGAACGTTCCTGCAACCGGATTTATGGGGTCGAGGATGACCGTCCCAGCGCAAGGAAGTATGGCCGTGCTGCCTTGCTCGCGGTCAGTGTGGGTGTAATCGCCAGCATCGGCGTCACCATGCTGGTGCTTGGTCGCCCCATCGCCGTCGCCTTTGACGGCAGCTGGGCCGGTGATGTCTGGGTCGTTGCACGATGGCCGCTGGCGGTCGCGCTCCTCATCCTTTCGACCACAGCCATGCTGCGCTGGAGCCCGAACCGCCGGCAGCCCGGGTACACCTGGCTCATCTACGGTGCGGCAGTGTCAGTTTTGCTGACCGTGGGTGCGTCCATCGTCCTGGCGCTCTTCTTCAGGTGGAGTCCCACCTTCGGTGACACGTATGGGCCACTGGCGGGGATGATCGGACTGCTTCTATGGTGCTACGCAATCGCGGTAGCGGGTCTGTTCGGGATCGCGATTACCGCGCAGCTCGAGCAGGAGCGCGTAGCGGGGTCGTCGGCAGGCGAGTCGTCTGGTGCCTAAGCCAGGGTTGACGTGTGGGCGTCCGCCCACAATCCTCGAGAAGTGATCTCGGACACCTCCCGCCGCGTCCCACCGTGGTACCGCGACCGCGGTGTGCAGGCCAGCACGGTGTTCACTGCGGCGGTGACGGTCTTCAACATGGACGGGCCCGGGGAAAGCAGTCAGCCCATTCATGGGGTGCTCTCCGCGGCGCCGATGTTGGCCGCTGTCCTCGTGCAAAAGGCTTGGCGAGTCTTCGCTGCCACTGCAATCGCCGGCCTGGGCTTCATGATCAGCTCGGCGGTACTGAGCACGGGGTGGGACACTTCTCAAGCTGCCCGGGTGACGGC
>JAJAYM010000115.1 GCA_027117675.1 Actinomycetes bacterium
GTCAAGGTCGTCGCGTGCGACGCCAGTGACGGTCGCATATCGGAGCTTCATTGTTCGGACGCTTTCCGCGACGCGCTGTGGCTCGCCGGTGTCCAACGCCAGGGGTTTGCCGGTGTCGATCTGGCAGAAATCGCATCGGCGGGTGCATTGGTCGCCGCCGATCAGGAACGTGGCTTCACGGTCTTCCCAGCACTCGAATATGTTGGGACATCCGGCGGCCTCGCAGACGGTGTGCAGCCCCTCTTCCTTGACGAGTTTCTTGATCTGTTGGTACTCCGGTCCGGTGCGCAGCTTGGTCTTGATCCACGGCGGCTTGCGCTCGATCGGCGTCGCTGCGTTTCGCGCCTCGATGCGCAGCAGCCTGCGGCCCTCTGGTGCGACGGTCATCGCGCGACCACCACGTCGGCGACGAGCGTCGGCAGGCGCATCTCGATCAAGGGCAGCACGTCGGCGACGGTGACGGCGGCCAGCCCGCGACGCTCACGCTCGATGGTGAGCGTCGTGACACCTGCGTCGGCGATTCCACAGGGAACGATGACGTTGTACGCGTCGAGTGAGTTGCAGATGTTGAGCGAGAAGCCATGCATCGTGACGCCGCGGGCAACGCGGACACCGATCGCGCCGAGCTTGCGGTCGGGGCCTGCTGAGTCAGCGGGTATCCAGACGCCACTGCGCCCGTCGATGCGAACGGTGTCGACGGCGAGGTGTGCGCAGACGTCGATCAATACCTGCTCGACGCGACGCACGTACGCGACGACGTCGATCGGGTCGAACAGCCGAGTGATCGGGTAGCCGACGATCTGTCCGGGGCCGTGCCAGGTGATGCGACCGCCGCGGTCGACATCCACCACGGGGGTGCCATCCGTCGGACGCTCCCATGAGTTGGTGCGCTTGCCGGCGGTGTAGACGGGGGAGTGCTCGAGTAGCAAGACGGTGTCCGGCTTGGTGCCGGCGACGACATCGGCGTGCGTGCTCTGTTGGAGCGCCCACGCTGCGTGGTAGTCCACATAGCCATCACCGAGCGGTGGGCCGAACCCGACCCGCACGACCGAAAGCGACATGACACCAGCCTACGTCGCCGAGCGATGAGCGGCCCGCTGCCCTAGATTGCCCGGTGCCGCTGTTCACCGTCCCAGGGAGTTCCCGCGTGTCCGATTCACCACTGCCGGCGTCGTCAGCCCAAGAGATGCGTGCGAGGACGCGCCATGCGCGGGCCTGGGTGTGGGGCGCGATCGCGCTCATCATCGGGTGGTTCGCCCTCGGGGCAGTGATCGGCCCGGCTGCCGGCCAACTCTCCAGTGCTCAGGAAAACGACAACGCCACGTTCTTGCCTGCGGACGCCGAGGCGACTCGCGTCATCGACAAGCAGCAACTTTTCACCCAAGAGTCCACGCTTCCTGTTGTCGTTCTGTTCGTCACCGACAACGCGATATCCCCTGATCAGCAGCAGGCGGTGGCGGGGTTCGTCGAGGAGGTACCTGGGCTGTTCGTTGAGACCGGCCCCGGTGCCAGCGACGGTCGCGATATGTCGGAGTTTTTGAGCGCTGCGCCGGTCACCGCGGTCCCGTCCGAGGACGGTCAGGCGGTGCTCGTGACGGTTCTGCTGTCGGAGGCCGAGACCACCGACGCGTTGCCGAACGGTGAGTCGCCGGTGTTGGCGGTCGCCGAGGCGTTGACCGAGGCTGCAAACGACGCGGCAGAACCCGTCGACCTGGAGAGCTACGTCACCGGTCCCGGCGGCCTGCTTGCCGACCTGGTCTCGGTCTTCGGTGCGATTGACGGCACGCTGCTGCTGGCGACGGCGCTGGTCGTGACGCTGATCCTGATCCTCGTCTACCGCAGCCCATTCCTCTGGGTCATTCCGCTGGTGAGCGCTGGGTTCGCACTGGCATTGGCAAGTTCGGTGGTCTACCTCCTGGCGATCAACGACGTCCTCAGCCTCAACGGGCAGAGCCAAGGCATCCTCACCGTGCTGGTCTTCGGAGCAGGCACCGACTACGCACTGCTCATGGTCAGCCGATACCGAGAAGAGCTGCACTACTACGAGCGTCCGGTGGATGCGCTCAAGGCGGCGTGGCGGGGCACGGTTGAGCCGATCCTGGCGTCCGGAGGCACCGCATCCCTTGGCCTGCTGATGCTGCTTTTCTCCGAGCTGAACTCCAACAAGTCGACGGGTCCGGTGGCGGCTGCTGGAATCGCAGCGGCGTTGGTCGTCATGCTCACACTGCTGCCGGCGCTGTTGCTTGTTCCGTCAGCTGCGCTGCCGCTGGCCGCGTTCTTGATGGTCGTCATCCCCGCGATCGTGCTGGAACTCATCTTCGGAACGCCGCTGGCACCGTTCGCGATCGTCGGGGGCATCATTGCCGTCATCGCGCTGGTCGTCGTGATCGCCGGAGGAATATACCGACAGTTCAGCACGGTAGGGAATCGTCCACGCCTGCTCGATGTCGATCCTGTGCGGTGGGCATTCTGGCCGCGTGTCCCGACCCAGGACAGCGGTGATGACAAGCTCTCCGGAGGCTGGGCCACGGTCAGTCGGCAGATCGGCCGGCGTCCGCGCTTGGTTTGGGTCGGCGCGGCTGCCGGACTCTTGATACTGGCGTTCTTCAGCATGACGCTGAGCGCGTCCGGCATCGCGACGACTGATCTGTTCGTCGACGAGGTCGATTCGGTGAC
>JAJAYM010000116.1 GCA_027117675.1 Actinomycetes bacterium
CCCAGGTCTCGCCTGGCGCCGGCTTGGCCAGTACTTTGCTGAGGGTCGCATTCTCGGAAGTGTTGCGGGACTCGCTCTCGAAGAGGATGCGTGACACATCCAGGCCCTGCTCCGCATAGAGGCGCTTGGCGACTTGCGCGCCCTTGAGCGGCTGCTGCCGAGCTTGGCGGCGATCGCCGGAATTGATCGGGTCAGAGTCAGCTACCTCCAGCCGGCTGAGATGCGCCCCGGCCTCGTCGAGGTGCTGGCGACCACTCCCGGAGTGGCTCCCTACTTTGACCTCTCCTTTCAGCACGCCAGTGGCCCGTTGCTGCGCCGCATGCGCCGGTTCGGTGACGCCGAGGCCTTTCTTGAGCTCGTCGGCTCGGTGCGGTCGCTGGCGCCGACGGCCGGGATCCGATCGAACGTGATCGTCGGCTTTCCCGGTGAGACTGAGGAAGACGTGCAAACGCTCACCGACTTTCTCGTAGCAGCCCGCCTCGACGTCGTCGGCGTCTTCGGTTACTCCGATGAGGATGGAACTGAGGCAGCTGATCTGAACGGTCAGCACTCGCAGAACGAGATCGAGCAGCGCCGCAGCCACGTCGACCAGCTCGTCGAGTCGCTGGTCTCTGACCGTGCGGCCGAACGCGTCGGCGAGAGGGTGCACGTTCTCGTCGAAGAGCAATCCGGCGGGACAGCCCTTGGCCGAGCTGCCCACCAGGGGCCGGAGGTAGACGGCGTAGTCGAGCTACCCGGGGTCGAAGCGCCCATTGGTTCGTGGGTCGAGGCGTTGGTCGTCGACTCCGCCGGAGCTGACCTCGTTGCCGAACCCTTGGCCCTGGTTGACGTCGTGGCTTCTGGCCCAAGTCGATGACTGACCGCGACGAGCGCAACGCTTCGGCGTGGAACGCGCCCAACGCGCTGACCATGGGCCGGTTGCTGCTGGTTCCGGTGTTCCTGGTCGTTGCGTGGGGGGGCTTCGAGCGCGACGACCAGGCATGGCAGGCCTGGTCGGCCTTGATCTTTCTCGTTGCGGCGGTGACCGACCTCATTGACGGTGAGTTGGCCAGACGGACCGACCAGGTGACCACGTTCGGCAAGATCGCCGACCCCATCGCAGACAAGGCGCTCACCGGATCGGCGCTCGTGCTGCTCTGGTGGTTCGCGCTGCTGCCCTGGTGGGTCACTGGCGTCATCATCGTTCGTGAGGTGGCTGTCACGATGCTGCGGTTCTGGGTCATTCGGCATGGGGTGATGGCAGCCAGCCGCGGGGGGAAGCTCAAAACGGCACTGCAGATCTTGGCGATCACCTTGTACCTGCTGCCCTTGGCAAGCGGAGCCTCTGCCGTCGCCGAGTGGGTGATGGGCGCCGCTGTGGTCGTCACCCTCGTGACGGGCGTCGACTACGCACTCAGGGCGGTCACGCTCCATAGCGAGAGCGCCGCAACAGTGCCGAGGCAGGCTCGGCCGTGACGGAGAGTCGGGCCACCGCAGAAGCAGTGGTGGCGGCGCTAGGCGCTCGCGGACTCACGCTGGCCGTCGCGGAGTCTCTCACCGGCGGGCTTGTCATGGGCGCGCTCACGGAGGTTCCGGGCGCCAGTGTCGTTTTCCGTGGCGGCCCGGTCGTCTACGCCACAGACACCAAGGCCTCGGTGCTCGACGTCGATCCGGTGCTGCTCGAAGCCCGAGGACCCGTTGACCCGGACGTGGCCGATGCCATGGCGCGCTCGGTACGCCGTCGGTGGCGGGCCGACGTGGGATTAGCCACTACTGGCGTGGCTGGGCCGAGCCGGCAGTCCGGAAAGCCCGTGGGTGAGGTCTACGTGGGAGTGGCTGACGCAGCGGGGACGGTCGTGCACCGGGTCGATCTGGCCGCAGCCGGAGACCGCAGTGCCATCCGGCGGGAGGCCGTGGAACTGGCCTTGGCGGCCGTTCTGGAGCGCCTCGGGCTCGCCGGGGAAGTCTCTGTGGGCTGACGCGGTTACACTGGTGGAACCTAACGGTCCGAGACCAACCACCAGAGGGGAGCGCCGATGATAGTGCTACGCCAGCACCTGGGAGACGAGCTGCGCCGTCAGCGGCAGCAGCAGGGTCGCACCCTCCGTCAAGTCTCTGCCTCCGCTCGGGTCTCCCTTGGCTACCTTTCGGAGATCGAGCGAGGACAGAAAGAGGCCAGCAGCGAGTTGCTCGCTTCCATCTGTGGGGCTCTTGAGGTTCCGCTCTCGCAGGTCCTGCGCAATGTTGGTGACGACATCGCGCTGGCCGAGCTCGCGTCCGTCCCGGTTCGCCGCGGCGAAGACGGCGAAGACGGCGAAGACGGCTCCCGGGCCGCCACCGGGGTCCCCGCAGCTGTTTGAGCGTGTCTTCGCCTCCAGCCCCCTACGTCAGGGCCCCCCACGTGAGGGCAGGGAACGCCATGGAGCGGGCCAGGTTCGGGATTCTCGCTGCCGCCGCCGAGTTAGTGGCCGGCGGCGGCCCTCGCGATTTGACCATGGCGGCGGTGTCTCGACGCGCGGCAGTAGCCAAGGCGACGGTGTACAACCACTTCCGGGACCGTGATGAGCTGCTTCTCGCGCTTTTGGCGTTCGAACGCGATCAACTGCTCGCGCACTGCTCGACAGCACCCCAATCTGAGCAGCTCACGCTGGCCGCCACTTGGCTCAGCGAGTCGGCGGTAGTTGCCGGGCTCAGGCGTCATGATCCTGGCACCTTGCTACGTCTGGTTGGGGCTGCGGCCAACGACCCCATCGCCAATGAAGCGGTCGAGCGGTGGTGCGTCCGCGCTGGCGATCCAGGGGGCGATCCAGGCGATGCCCTGCGCTGGCTCATCTCCTTTGCGGTGGCTCCCGCTCGATCTATTGAAACCGCTCCTGGGCAGCCCGAGTCGCCCTAGGCTTCCCAGGAGCAGGTGCCCAGCAGGGCAGGGGGAGGAACCGTGGAACGGACGCGTCTGGGGTGGCTGACGCCGAAGGCAGCACTTCTGGCGATGGTGGCGCTCATCGGCACCGCGTGGGTTCCACTCGTACTCAGCGGGCCGGCGCAGGCCGAAGCGGTGGCGACTGCTGACGGCTACTCGCTCTCGCTCGTACGATCCGGCTTCAACAAACCGCACTCGATTCGGTATGCGCCAGACGGACGCCTCTTCCTTCTGGAGCAGGACGGTCGCGTCAAGATCGTGCGTCCCGGCGGTGTCACCACTGCGCTGACCCTCGATCCGGCCGATGTCGTCGAGCCAGGAGGTTCGGCTGGACTTCTCTCCATCGCCTTCCCGCCTGACTTCTTGACCGCTGCGGTGCAACAGGTGTAACTCGTCTACACCCACGAGCCAACGGTTGGTCGCGACTATCCGCACAACGTTGTCAGTCGCTTCACCATCGACGGTGACACCATCGACCCAGCCAGCGAGCAGATCCTCGTCCACCTCGACTCGCTGATCGGTTCGGACGATGTCTTCAAGACGATGCACTATGGCGGTGACATCGAGTTCGGGGCCGACGGGATGCTTTACGTGGCCACCGGCGATCTGCTCAGGGGACCTAACGCACAGAGTCTGCAGAATCGATACGGCAAGGTCTTGCGCTACCACCCCAACGGGGGCATCCCCGATGACAACCCCTACGCGAGCAGTCTCGCTGGGCCAGCCAGGGCGATTTGGGCCCTTGGCCTGCGAAACCCGTTCAAGCTGGCGCAAGACCCCACCAACGGCAGCATGCTGATTGGCGACGTCGGCTCTGAAACCTGGGAAGAGGTCAACGTGCTTCCGGCCTCCGGTAGCGGAAGCAAGTTTGGGTGGTCAGACACCGAGGGCTACACCACTGACCCTCGATTCATGAGCCCCTTGCTGGCCTACCCGCACGACCCGTCGTTGGCCGGTGCCGGTGAGCCACACGGCTGCGCGGTAATGGGCGGTGACGTCTACCGCCCGGCAAACGAGACCTTCCCGCGTCAGTACCGTGGCGACTTCTTCTTCGCCGACCACTGCGAAGGATGGCTGCGCAGCATTGACCCCGATACCGGCGCGGTCGGCCAGGTCCTCGTCAGTGGCCTCGAGCAGCCAGTCGACATGGCTGTGGCGCCGAACGGGTCGGTCCTGATCCTGCAGCGCCAGCTCGCTGGTGCCTACAACGGAGCGTTGTTGCGGCTGGAATACACCGGGGTCGCCGATGCGCCGCCCACGTTGTCGGGGCAGCCGGAACCGGTCACTGTGGCCCTCGGTCAACAAGCCACCTTCGAGGTCTTCGCCAGTGGAACCGCGCCGCTTTCGTACCAGTGGACCAAGGACGACTCGCCCATCAGCGGCGCCACTGCGGCCACGTACACGACGCCACCAGCGCAGGTCGGTGACGATGGTGCTGCGTTCGCCGTGACGGTGACCAATGCCTTTGGTGACGTCACGTCGGATCCGGCCGTCCTCACCGTGCTCGACGAGAGACCCCCGCAAGCGACGATTACTTCCCCAGAGCTCGGTTCACTCTTTCGGGCCGGACAGACACTCCGCATCCGCGGCACCGGCGTCGACGAGGAAGACGGTGTCCTGCCGCGGTCAGCGTTCACTTGGGATGTCGTGCTGCACCACAACACGCACACGCACCCTGAGCTCGGTCCAGTCACGGGCACGAGGTCGGTGGACTTCACGTTGCCCCGCAACACCGAGACCGACCCCGACATCTTCTTACGCATCCATCTTCGCGTTCAGGACAGCGAGGGCATCGTCACCGAGATGACCCGGGATGTTCTGCCCCGAACCTCGAGCCTCGCCCTTCGCACGTTGCCCAGCGGTCGCTCCTTGGTTCTGGACGGGGCGCCAGTGGCAACGCCAGTCGACCTGTTGGCCGTCGTCGGAGTCAATCGCACCCTCGCCGCCCCTCCTGCGACGGTGTCAGGCACGACCATGGTGATCGACTCGTGGTCGACCGGGCAGACACCGGCCGAGATCGCCTTCGGCGTGCCGGCTCGCAACACGACGTATCGAGCCTTTTACCGCGTCGAAGGCGGCTCGGTGGGCACCGGCACCGGCCTCAGCGCCACCTACTTCGGAGCTTCGGACTTCACCGATCCGCTCCTCAGCCGAATCGACCGGGTGCCCTACTTCACCTGGATGAAGGGCGCTCCCGCTCCGGGAGTGCCGAGAAATGACTTCTCGGCGCGATGGTCAGGCAGGGTCGAGGCGCAGTTCTCTGAGACCTTCACGTTCGCGGTGTCAGTGCGCAGTGATGACGAGGTACGCCTGGTCCTTGATGGTGAACCGCTGATCAACACGTTCAGCAACGGAGCGAGCGGAACACTCACGGCCCAGGCTGACCTGCGGGCTGGCGAACCCGTTCCGATCGTGCTCGAGCTCGCCGACGGCGGCGGAGCTGCAGCGCTCGCTCTCACCTGGTCGAGCGACAGCACACCGGCATCGGCCATTCCGGGTAGTCAGCTGACGCCATCATGACAAAGCGCCTTGCGAAAGGCGGTGCCGTGACCAGCCCTCGTGCTTCAGGCGCCGACCCGAACGCGCTCCGGGCGCAGCCGTAGGCCGCGCGGCGTCAGCGCGAACCCAGCCTGTTGCAGAACGTTGGTCCATGGCGAACCGTGGACCTCCTCGGCGTCGACCTTCAACAGGTGCAGCGCGGTGCGTCGACCGGCACGCACCTCACCGCACAGTGTGCCCAGGGCAATCCTCGCGCGGTCGCTGTCGGGCGGGCACCAGGTGAGGAGGGACTTGCCCCCTCGTTCGCAGAAAAGGGCCAACCCTTGATGGTCAATGACCACAGTGGCTCCTGCTTTGCGCCCTGGCAGGTGTGACGCCGGTGACTTCGGCCAGGCAAGGGCGGCGCCGTACGGGTTGGCTGGGTCGGTGGCGGCAAGAGCGCGCGCCTGATCGTCGTCGCCGCCTCGAGCGCTGCGCAGTTGGTCAACCGCCGTACTACCGGCGAACTGTGCGGCACCTAGGCCTTCGACGAAGTAGCCGCGCTGCACGCGTCCGGCATCCTCCATGGCAGACAAGACCCGGTAGGCGCCGGCGAATCCGCCAGGAACGCCTTCGGCCGCTGCTGCACCTCGAGTGAGAACTCCGTGACGGTCGAGCAGAGCCCCTGCTGCCGCGTGCGCGCGGACGGTGGCCGACGCTGGTGGCTCGGCGAGACGGAACCAACGCCCAGGAACGGCGTCAGCGGTGGTCGGGCGACCTAGACGTCGCGGAGCACGGGAACGCGCCCTGCGCGTTGACTGACGTGCAGCTGCCGTGCGTGGGCCTTGTCGCCGCCTGGCCACTGCCAGTGAGTCGTTGGACAGTGACGTGGCCCAGACGAGGTCCCACAGGGCCGCGTCGACGACATCGGCGGTGAATCCCGCAAGCGCAGCATGCACGCCTCGGGTGAGCAGCGCTACGCCGTCACCGAAGAGTTCGAGTAGTGCGTTGTGCGCTTCTGTTGGGTCGGCAAGCGCCGTTGGTGACGGCAGCAGCGCGGCTGCTTGGTCGGCCGGGACGAATCCCACCCAGCCGTCTCGATGGGGGAGCGACCCAGCCCCGAACCACTGAACCTCACCTGAACCGGTGAGCTCGTCCAGCCAGAACGGCTGGTAGTTGCGAACCCGCGCGGGAAGGATGCTGCGCTCCCACTCAGAGGCCGGCGCGGTGGCACCTGCGAGCTGCTCGATCACGCGGTAGAGCGCGTCGACCCCGGTGTCCGGGCGCGCGCGCTCACCTTGAGCACTGAGCC
>JAJAYM010000117.1 GCA_027117675.1 Actinomycetes bacterium
CCAAGAGCCGGTCCCACGGAAAGGCCGGGAGCCTACCCGCCAGCGGCGCGGGCCTCAGCTGTCGACTGCCTGCGGTGGAAGAGCGGCGACGATCGGGTGGTCCTTCTCGATCTTGCCGGTCTTGGCGGCGCCCCCAGGGGACCCAAGGTCGTCGAAGAACTCGACGTTCGCCTTGTAGAAATCTTTCCACTGGTCGGGCGTATCGTCTTCGTAGAAGATCGCCTCAACGGGGCAGACCGGCTCACAGGCACCGCAGTCAACGCACTCGTCGGGGTGGATGTACAGCATCCGCCCGCCCTCGTAGATGCAGTCGACGGGGCATTCTTCGACACACCCCTTATCGAGCACATCAACACATGGCTGGGCGATGACATAGGTCACGATCTCCTCCTCGGGGTGGCGCCGTGCCTAGTATTCACGACCACCGCCTCCACAGCTGCGAAGGGGTCTGTCGTGTCCGCAAGAGTCGGGTCGGTTGACGCTCGTTGGCCGGATCCGGCCTGGGTGGCGGCCGCCATCGGGCGACGGGTCAGCGTTCGGTCGTCAGCGGGTGTCCCAGGTCCAACGGGTGGGCCCGGCTTCCGCGACGTCGTGGGCGTGCTGGAGTCGATCGACACCAGCGAGGAACCCCGCTGGTTGATCCGCACCCGGACCGGTGACCTCGTCGAAGTCAGGCCAGCCGCCGTCGTCGCTGCCAAGATTGTTCCCGAGTTCCCCACCCGGCTGCGCTCGGCGTCCGAGATCGACATTGCCAGCGTGGAGGCCATCGCCGCGGAGGCTTGGCAGCCTCTCGAACGAGAAGGACTCGGCGACTGGGTCCTCAGGGCGGCTGCAGGATTTACCGGCCGCGCCAACAGCGTGCTCCCGCTTGGCGACCCAGGCATGCCAGTTGACGAGGCGCTCGCCGTGGTCAAGCAGTGGTACACCGCGAGGTCGCTCCCTTCGCTGATCCAGCTGCCACTCCCCCTCCTAGCCGACCTCGACCTTCAGCTGTCCGAACGTGGTTGGGAACGTGACCACACGGTCGCAGTCATGGTCTGCGACATCGCTCAGCTGCTGATCACCACCCATCAAGCACCGGAATCGGCAACGGTCGACATCTCAGGGACGCCCGATGCCGCCTGGCTCGCGTCGTTTCGGTACGGCGAGACCCCGGTTCCCGTCTCTGTGGTGCCGATCATGACCAGGGCCGTCCATCCCGTCTTTGCTTCGGCGCGCAGTTCGTCCGGCGACACTCTTGCCATCGGACGAGGGGCCATCATCGGTCCTTGGCTCGCAATCACAGCCGTCGAAGTGGCTGCCCCCTACCGCCGCAGTGGATTGGGCACAAGCGTGTTGGGGGCGCTTGCGCGGTATGCATCCATTCACGGGTCCCGTCACGTTCTTCTTCAGGTCGCGCACGACAACCCGAACGCTCGCTCGCTCTACGATCGGCTCGGGTTCGTCGCTCACCACGACTACGTCTACCGCCTCCTGACCACCGGCCGCCGATAGAGTCAGGTTGTGGGCCACGATCGCTTTCAGAAGCCGGCAGGAGAGGCCCTGCGCAGGCATCAGGCGGCCCTGGCCGAGATCCACCTCCGCGACCTCCTCACCAACACTGACCGGCCAGCGTCGATGACCCTGGCGGCTGGTCCGCTGACCGTGGACTTCTCCCGGATGCTCGGCGACGCTACGACGCTACAACTTCTCGCCGAGCTCGCCGACGAGCTCAACGTCCCTCAGCAAGTCGCAGCCATGACTTCCGGCTCCCTGGTCAACACCACCGAAGGACGAGCAGCGCTACACACCGCGCTGCGGGCCAGCGCCGACCCTCCGATCATTCTCGATGGTCAGGACGTTCTGCCGGACGTCGCCGAGACAGCTGCGCGAGTCAGTGACTTCGTCGAGGGCGTCACCAGTGGTATCCATCGCGGGGCGACGGGACACCCGATCACCGATGTCGTGGTGATCGGCATCGGTGGATCAGATCTTGGCCCGCGCATGGTGACGGCCGCAACACGCCAGCACCACATCGGACAGGTGCGGGTGCACTTCGTCGCCAACGTCGACCCGGCCGAGTTGGACGCCATCCTCCCCCGGCTCGCGCCAGCATCCACGCTGGTGGTGGTCGTTTCCAAGACCTTCACCACCGTGGAGACGTTGGCCAACGCCACGGCTGCGAGGGAATGGCTGGTCGCCGACATCGGCGAGGTCGGGTTGACCCTGCATCTGGCCGCGGTGACCACCGCGGATGACAGCGCAGCCACGTTCGGCGTCCCGGCCGACGCGGTGTTCGGCTTCCACGACTGGGTGGGGGGACGATTCTCACTCTCCTCCGCCGTTGGGATCGGCATCGAGTTCGCCATCGGACGCGAGGGCATGCGGTCGCTACGCGCAGGCATGCGAGCCGTCGACGACACCCTGCTCACCGAGCCGGCGGGGCAGAACGCCGCCTTGCTGCTTGGAATGCTTGACGTCTGGTACACGCAGTACTTTCGCACCACGTCGAAGGCCGTCGTTCCCTACGCCCAAGACCTCGCCCTCTTGCCTAGCCACCTTCAGCAGCTGCAAATGGAGAGCAATGGAAAGTCGGTGACGACACACGGTGATGATGTGTCGTGGCTGACGTCACCTGTCGTGTGGGGGGCACCGGGCACCAACGGGCAGCATGCGTTCTTCCAGCTCCTTCATCAAGGCACTAGCCTGATCCCCGTTGACTTCATTGGTGTCCATTCAATCGTCGGTGCCCATCGGGCC
>JAJAYM010000118.1 GCA_027117675.1 Actinomycetes bacterium
CCTCTATGCAGATCTGCTCGACGACACTCGGGGGCGCGCTCCGCTACGGCGACTCCGCAGGGCCACGCCGTCACTCGCCGGCTTCGTGATGCTGCTTGCCGTACGAGGCAGGACGCCGAGCCTTCAGCACCACAACGTGCTCTTCCCTGCCGACTACGACGCAGAGTTCGACGCGATCTTTGGACGCGTGCCGCGTCCGGTCGACGACCCCACCATCTATCTCTGCGCACCTGACGACCCATTGATGCGCCCGGACGACGAACATGAGTCGTGGTTTGTGCTGGTCAATGCGCCGCGGCCCGCTCCAGCTGGCGGCGTGGACTGGAGCGACGGGATGCTCGTCGACCGCTACCGTGAGCGGGTTCTCGACGTCCTGGCAGCCCGCGGTTTCGACGTCCGACCGCGGCTCGTGTGGTCGGAGGTACGAACGCCGGCCGACCTCGAGCGCACCACCCGGTCGCCTGGGGGGTCGATCTACGGCACGTCCAGCAACGGCGCCAGGGCAGCCTTTCTTCGGGCAGCCAACCAGTCACCGGTACCTGGGCTCTTTCTCGTGGGGGGTTCTGCTCACCCCGGTGGCGGTCTGCCCTTGGTGGGGATGTCGGCGGCGATCGTGGCCGAACTGATCGGCACCGCCTGAGGCGACAGACCAAGATCATACGAGCGGTGGCTCAGATCGAGGTCGGCGTAGATCTCGCGCGATGCCGTCGACCGATTGAGCGTGTACAGGTGCAGACGAGGTGCGCCGTCGTCGAGCAGTTGCTGGCACAGCTCGGTGGCCATCTCCACGCCAACCGCCCGCACCGCATCACCCTGCCTCAGCAGGTCGGCGACGCTGGCCGCGCCAGCTGGGGCGATAGCGGGTGCGGACATGAGGCGAGGGCCCACGGCGTTGTGTTCCACCATCTGGAACCGGTCTCCGGCTGCGAGTCCTGACCGCGAGAGATAGCCTCGCGGACATGCCCACCCTGAGTTCCCCCCTCGACACCGAAGACCTCCGGGTTCGCGTGCATAAGGAGCTGGAGGCGTTCCTCGAGGGGCAGCAACCGGTGCTGGACGCCGTCGGCGACGAGCTCCTGCCTATCCTGGACGCCGCTCGCACCCTGTTGGCTGGCGGCAAACGGCTCCGTCCCGCGTTCGCCTACTGGGGCTGGCGCGGCGCAGGTGGTGGCGACACCACCGAGATCGTGCGAGCTGTGGCAGCGCTGGAGTTCCTGCAGGCATGCGCGCTGATCCACGACGACGTGATGGATGACTCCGACACCCGCCGTGGTCATCCGAGCGCCCACCGTAGGTTCGCGGGGTTGCATCGCACCGCTCAGTGGGTCGGCTCCCCGGAGGCGTTCGGGGTCGGAGCGGCGATCCTATTGGGAGACCTCACCCTCACCTGGGCCGACGAGATGCTCTTTTCGGCAGAACTTCCGCAGGAGGCGCTGGTGCGCGCCAAGCCCGTCTACGACCGGATGCGCACCGAGCTGATGGCCGGGCAGTATCTCGACCTGCTCGAGCAGGCCAGGGGTGGCGGATCAGTCGAGCGCGCGCTTCGCGTCGCCAGGTACAAGGCGGCCAAGTACACCGTCGAGGGGCCACTGCACCTTGGCGCCACGCTCGCCGGAGCCCCGAGCGAGCTGCTCGCCCAGTACAGCGCGTACGGCATCCCGCTCGGTGAGGCCTTCCAACTGCGCGACGACGTCCTTGGCGTCTTTGGCAACCCCACCCTCACCGGGAAGCCAGCCGGCGACGACCTACGCGATGGCAAACGCACCGTCCTCATCGCCGTTGCCGAAGAACGCAGCAACCCTTCGCAACAGGCTCTACTGAACCGACACCTTGGCGATCCGCACCTGACCCCCGCCGGCGTCGAGGATCTGCGCTCGTTGATCGAAGAGACCGGCGCCCTCGGCTTCGTCGAAGAGCTCATCGTCGCATTGGTCGACGAGTCGCATCGCGCACTTGACGCGCTGTCACAGCCAGCGCACGACGTCCTCGATGCGCTCACGTATGCCGCCACCCGGCGCACCGAGTAGCGAACATGCGCACCGTTCGCGGTCGGACCGACCACGTCGTCGTCATCGGCGCTGGTCTTGCTGGTCTCTCGGCTGCCCTCCGGCTGGCGGGATCGGGGCGCCAGGTCACCGTGCTCGAGCGTGCTGCAGTTCCTGGCGGACGCGCCGGCGTCATCGCCGACGCCGGTTACCGCTTCGACAACGGACCAACCGTGCTCACGATGCCGGATCTGATCGAGGACGCCTTTGACTGCGTCGGCGAAGACATGGCCGACTGGCTCACGCTGCGTCCGATCGACCCGCTCTACCGCGCCTGGTACGCCGACGGCTCGTCCCTGGACGTGAAGTCCGATCCCGCTGCGATGGTCGAGGAGATCCGTGACGTCTGCGGTCCTGACGAGGCAGCCGGGTACCAGCGTTACGTCGAGTTCGTCACACAGCTCTACCGCTACGAGATGACCGACTTCATCGACCGGAACATCGACTCGCCCTTCGATCTGCTCACGCCTAACCTGGCTCGACTAGCGGCGCTAGGCGGGTTTCGTCGCATGGCGCCGAAGGTCGAGCAGTACCTCAAAGACCCCAGAACGCAACGGGTTCTGTCGTTTCAGGCGATGTACGCGGGCATGTCACCGTTCGACGCGCTGGCCCTCTACTGCATCATCGCCTACATGGACTCCGTCGCCGGCGTTTACGCACCTGACGGCGGCATGCACGCCGTGCCGGAGGCGATGGCGGCAGCGGCCGGCAAGCACGGCGTCGAGTTCCACTACAACACCGAGGCCGTCCACATCGAACGCCGCGGTGCTCGAGCGGTCGCCGTGCACACCGCCGGGGGTGAGCGCATTGCCTGCGACGCGGTCGTCATTAACCCTGACCTCCCGGTCGCCATGCGCGACCTCCTTGGCGAAGAGCCGTGGTCGGTGCGCCGCCTGCGTCAATCACCCTCCTGCTTCCTGATGCTGGCCGGCTCTTCGGCGAACTACTCCAAGGTCGTGCACCACAACATCCACTTCGGTCGCTCGTGGCGCGGAGTCTTCGACGAACTCATCGACCGCGGCGAGCTGATGAGCGACCCGAGCTTCCTGGTGTCGAAGCCCACGCACTCCGACCCTTCGCTAGCGCCCGACGGCCGCCAGATCTACTACGTCTTCTTCCCGACGCCGAACACCTCCGCCGACATCGACTGGTCGACCGAACGAGAGAGCTATCGCGACCACGTCCTCACTGTGCTCGAGGAGCGCGGCTACGTCGGGTTCGGCGACGCCATCGAGGTCGAACACGTCATCGATCCGGTCGACTGGGAGCGACAGGGGATGGCTGACGGATCACCTTTCGCATCCGCGCACTCGTTTTTGCAGACCGGGCCTTTTCGGCCCAAGAATCTCTGGGGCGAGAACATCGTCTTCGCCGGCTCGGGTACAACGCCGGGCGTCGGCGTTCCGATGGTGCTGATCTCCGGACGCCTGGCGGCAGAGCGGATCACCGGACCGGATCCGACCTACCGCTCCCGCGCATTGCGCTGAGAAGTAACCAGGCCACACTCACCAGGTGGCGACGTCGGTCTCAGGGCCATCACCGACGAGCAGCACCGCCGCCTGGAACTTGTCGTACTCCCAGGCGATACAGGCGTCCTGAAAGATCTCAATCGCCATCTCGAAACTGTCCGGGTCGGCCTCGGCAAACGCCCCCCAACTCTCCCAGCAGACCAAAAGCCCGTTGGGCTCGTCGAGGTCGAGGGCACGAAGGTGCTGGTCGAGCACGTCCCACGACCCGGCACCCACGCCGGACA
>JAJAYM010000119.1 GCA_027117675.1 Actinomycetes bacterium
CCGAACCGCTTGGTGAGCCCAACGAGCTCTATCTGACCTCCGGCCATGCCCCCTCCTCCCTCTCGTACTGCTCGACTCCGTACTGCTCGACTCCGTGCTGGCTGACACTGTGCTGGCTGACTCTTCCCATCATGACTTCGCCACCATCACCAGTCCATCTGACAGGTTCTCTTCTCCGGCCTCATCGGCGAACTCCTCATCACCAACCAGACGCTTCTCGGCCCAGCGTCGACCACCTTCGGCGCCAAGTACAAGTGCCAGAGAGAGGGCGATCACGAGCGTCCCAATCGCGATGACCTGCGGTAGAAGCGCCGGAGTTCGGGAGCTGGCGTAAAGGAAGACTGGGTACGTCGGCTGACCTGATGGGGCGAGGAAGGAAGCGATCGCGAACTCGTCGAAAGAAGTGACAAAGCTGATGAGAAAGCTAGAGACAAGAGCCGGACCCAGAAGGGGCAAGGTGATGAGTCTGAATGCAGTCAAGTCTGAAGCTCCGAGATCTCGCGCCGCCTCGTTCATCGACGGATCGAGAGTGCGCAGGCGCGGGAGCAGGACGAGGATTGCGAACGGCAGCGCGATCACGACATGCCCAAGTACCACCGCGCTCAGCGACGTCTGCACCGCCAATGCCTGGAGCAGGATGACCAGGCCAACGGCCAGGGAGATGTACGGCACGACGAGCGGAAGCATCAGGGATGCCACCGTGAGCGACCGCAGCCTCAGCCGATCTGAGGTCAGCCCGACCGAGGCCATGAGGCCCAGTGTGGTAGCGATGATGGCCGCGGCGACCGCAATCATGGCGCTCCGAACGAGGGCATCGGTCAACTGTCCGTTGGTGAACGCCTCGGAGAACCAACTCGTGGTCAGCCCTTCAAGGGGGAGGGTCGCCGTCGTGCTGTCATTGAAAGCGAAGACGACCAGGACCACCAGAGGGGCAAGCAGGAAAGCGAGAAAGAGCCAGAAGTAGGCCGAGAGAAGCACCCTTACGACCAGCCCGCCTGACTTCATGTCTTATCACCACCGGTGGTGGCGCGCAGGTCGGTGTTGAGAAAACGGCCGAACACAAGCATCAAAATCACGACAGTGATGATCAGCGCCATGGCGAGCACCGAGCCGAGATTCCAGTCGAGGGTACCGAAGAATCCTTGGATGGAGTTCCCAAAAAGCTGGTTGTCTGCGCCACCGACGAACAGAGGTGTGATGAACTCCCCTGTCGTCGGGATGAGCACAAAGACAAAACCGGCAATCACCCCCGGCAGGCTCAGCGGGAAGGTGATCCGCCAGAAGGTCGTCCACCTGCTGGCGCCGAGGTCTTGCGCTGCCTCCAAGAGGCGGTGATCCATGTTCTCGAGCACGGCGAAGATTGGCAAAGTCACAAAGGGAACCCACGTGTAGAAGAGGACAAGCGAAACCGAAAACGTCGAGTAGATGAGCCACGAAATGTTTCCGGAATCTGGGATCAAGCCGATCGTCCGCGCCGCCCAGGTCACCACTCCCTCGTCGTTCAGCATGATTTGCCACGCCAAAACTCGGAGCAGATAGCTGGTGAAGAACGGGGCGAGCAACAGAAGAAGGAGGGTGTACCTGCGCTCACGCGCAACGAACGACAGAAAGTAGGCAAGTGGGTAGGCCGCGATTGTCGTCACAATCGATACGAGAAGAGCGACCTTCATCGAGTAGAAGAAGCGAGCCCGGAACGGGTTGTTGTCTCCGAAGAGGAAACTCTCCCAATTGACTAGTGAGAAGGCCACCTCAGCGCCTGGGACATTCGACCGTAGTCCTACGCTGAACAGGGCGATGTAGATGATAGGAGCAAAGATCAGAAGGGCGACAAAGAGAAGCGGTGGGAGCACAAGAAAGCCACGCCCTGGGCGCCAGCGCCGACCAGACGTCTTGGTGAGCGACCGTTCCAGGGTCGCTTCCTGCCCGGTCAGGAGGCCAGAACCTCCTGCCAGGCGGTGTCGATAGCCGCCTGGTTCGGCATCCACCTCTGAAGATGGACGTCGTCGCCGGAGATCGCCATTGGATCATCGAGATTCAACGAGTCGACCAGTGCCTGGTTCTCAATCTTGTTGATGTCGATCGCCGTGTTGGCTGCCCCGTACGAGTACAGGTTGACCAGGTCCTCGGAGGCCGGGCGGTTGATGAACGACTCCACATACTCGTGTGCGTGGTAGTAGTTCTCCGTCGTCGATCCGAGGAGGAACCCGCAGAGCCAAGACAACCGGCCCTGAGATGGCTGCATGTACCCGACGTCCATTCCCTTGCCGGCGAATGACGCGTACGCGGCCTGCCACGAGTAGGCGATATCGATCGTCCCGGAACGGAAGGCCGGCCTCATCTGTCCGTACTCGTTGTCCCAGTAGAACTTGTTGAGCGGTTTCTGCTCGATCAGCTTCTGCTTGGCTTGCTCGATCTCGTCCGGGCTCGGGTCGCCGATGTCCGGGAAACCCAGGAGCAGTCCGGCGATCTCAAAGTTGGTCGAACCGCCGCCCCAGAGCGAGATCTTGTCCGCGTACTTCTCGTTCCACGCCAGCTCCCAACCGGTGGCGTCGGCTTCATCCACCAGGTCCTTGCGGTAGAGCAGGCTGCCGTAGCCCCAGTCCCAGGGGATCATGTACTGCTTACCATCGATCTGCCCCGCCTCGAGCAGGAAGGGATTGAGCTCACCGAAGCTGTCGAGCAGCTCTGTGTCGAATGGCTGGATGAGGCCTCGTGAAACGTAGTCCGGAAGGTCCTCAACACATGGGTGCATGAGGTCGAAGGTGTTGCTCGCCGTGGCCTTTTGCAGCGCCTGGTCGTCGTTGTTGATGTACGTGTAACTGATCGAGTTACCACCGTACTGCTCCGTGTAGTCCGTACCCGCGACGAGACCGTAGGCCTGTGCCTTCGTTCCCCCGGCTTCGTAGCCACCCCACTCGAGGATCGACAGTTCTCCTGGCTCTTGCTCCATGGGTGGCCTGGACGTCCCTGCGTCGGGGGTCTCCTCGACGGCCGGGCTACCGCAGCCAGTCAGGATGGTCGCACCACCTAGCATTACCGCCCCACCAAGGAAGTTACGGCGGCTGAGCGCATTCTCGATCGGTCTGTTCACAGCGTCCCCTCGGATTGGTTAACCCCTGCCTACCGCTCGGCTGAATCCGCTGTCAATGGCCATGACCAAAAAGAGACCTCGTGTTGCTTTCTCCGCGTCGTTACCCGTTGCAGACACGACCCGCCTAGCGCACCATGACCCCATGACAGTTACTTCCCGTGACTCGCCAGTCAGCACGTCGCCAGGCCCAGACGAGCAACAGCTCCGGCGGGAACTAGCCGCCGTATACCGCCTCGTGGCCCACTTCCGAATGACCGACCTGATCTTCACGCACATCTCGCTTCGACTGCCTGGACCCGACCACCACTTCCTGATCAACCCCTACGGCCTCCTCTTCGAGGAGATCACCGCATCATCATTGGTCCGGGTAGATGTCGATGGAAACCCCATTGGTTCTCACGGCGGACGAGTCAATCCCGCTGGCTTTGTC
The DNA here is from genome assembly GCA_027117675.1 of Actinomycetes bacterium. Classification (GTDB taxonomy): domain Bacteria; phylum Actinomycetota; class Actinomycetes; order JAHEKZ01; family JAHEKZ01; genus JAHEKZ01. The sequence goes on from JAJAYM010000119.1 coordinate 3,522, forward strand.
ATCCACTCCGCTATTCACCGATCTCGAGAGGACGCCCTCTGCGTCCTGCACACCCACTCACGCGCCGGGTGTGCCGTCGCCGCTCTTGATGAAGGTCTACTCCCGGTCAACCAGATGTCTCTGGAGTTCTACGACCGCGTCAGTTACCACGACTACGAAGGGATCGCCCTCAACCTCGATGAGCAGAAGCGGCTGGTCGCCGATCTGGGCGAGTGCAACGCCCTCATTCTTCGCAACCACGGCCTGCTCACGGTTGGCCAGACTGCCGCTCAGGCCTTCCTGCGCATGTTCTATCTGGACAAGGCCTGCGAGATCCAGATTGCGGCGGCGGCTGCCGGAAAGCTTCGACTTCCCCCGCACGAGGTGTGCGAGTACACCGCACAGCAGTACGAAGGGACCGTCATCGGTGACTACGGCGACCCAGAGGCGATGGGGTTGGCGTGGGCCGCCCTGCTTCGACTGCTCGAGAGGGTCGCGCCGGGATACGACGAGTGAGATGACTCGACGTCTACGCGAGCTGCGCCACCGCACCGCCAGTCAGCGTCCGCCAAGCATAGGCAACCGCAATCGCGGTCAACGGATAAGTGAAGAGCAGGCCAATGCCGCACAGCAGCAGACCCACGAAGTTGATGAGGATCACCAGAACGAAGAGCAGAATGAGCGAGCCCACATTCGAGGACACCAACTTCCACGACATCTTCATGGCCTCGATGCCGTCGTCGGTGCGGCCGTCAACAATGCCGTAGCCGTAGAAGGCAAAGAGGAAGGCAAGGATCAGACCCGGGATGATGCACAGGATCAGGCCAGCGCCGACGGCTAATCCCACGAGAATCGATGCAACGAGGTACGGCACGAAGCCCTCGGACCGAAACAGCATTCCGACCTCGGGTGTGCGGCCGTCGACCACAGCCAAGCCCGCTCGAATCAGCCCCATGGCAAGGATCAAGCCCACAACGGTGGTGACGATGTTCCAGGTCATCAGCAGGATCCAGCTGTCGAACACTCTGCCGAAGACTGATAACCCGATCTGGATGGCGACGATCACCAAGGTGATCAGCAGCAAGGGGCCGAGGTTCTTCGTCAGGCCATTCCACCCGTAGCCGATGGCAGCACCTGCATTGAGCTGGCCCCCGCCGGGCGCTGGTGTGGGAGCGCCGTACCCAGATGGGGGTGGCGGTGGCGGTGGCGGCGGCGGTGGCGGCGGGGTGATGTCAGACATCTAGTCCTCCTCAGAAGGGACGCGCGCAGCCTAGCGGCTCGGACGCTCCTTTCCACTGAGGCGCCGCGTGGGAGGTGGAGATTACGCCGGCGCGATTGGGCAAGCCGTTCAGAACTCGAAGAGCTGCGGCACCGATTCGCATGGATTTCCGCGCCCAAAAGTGATCACACCGGCCGTCACATCCGTGACGCACCAGAAAACCGTCTTGGTGCTTCGTTCTGGGGTTGGGTGCCTGCAGAGAGAATCTGGTGAGTTCTCATGGTCGCTCAGCATGGCGATCAACCGTTCGCGCGTGATCGAACCGGGCCCGGCCGAAGCCTCATCCAGCAGATCGGTGCCTCGGCGCAGTCGAATCGCCGAAAGCTCTGCGTAGGCGTGATCGTCCTCGTATCCGAGCATCGACTCGCACACGTAGTGGTTCGTGTGAGCGAGCGTGCCTGCACCACTCAGGGTCGTCGTCGTCGAATCGGTAGCCGAACCCTCGATGTTGACCACCACGCCATCGCGATCGGCGAAGATGGTGTTGTAAGCGGAGGCGCGGTTCGGGTGCAACGCTGCAGCGGTCGCTCCGGCGACCGTTGTGTGGCGCAGCTGCTCGCGGACGAGCAGCAGACGTGGGATGCCGATGCGGTTGTCATTGGGCGCCAGCTCGTTGCCGCTGAGAGCGATGCCTGCGGCATTCCATCCCACGCTGACCCACGGGCCAGTGCCGATGGTGAACATCCGCGGCTCGCCATCGACATTCCAGTCGATCGCGCCTAGGCCCGGCTCGACCTTCGCATCGAGATCGTTGTTGTGGGCGACGAGAAGGGCACCGCCTTCGGTCGCGGGAGGCCCGGCGACCAGGTCACTACAACGACCTCGCTCTGCCCCGAAAGCCGACCCTCGAGCGGCGGCTGCGGGACCGTCATCAGATGACCAGATCTCCTCAATGGATGCGGCAAAGACGTGCACCGGGTCGACTCCTGCTGCTTCGGCGACGCCGTCGAGCTCATCCACCAAGTAAGGCAACCGCTGAGCGGTGAACTCTCGGTACTCCGCAGCCAAGGCCAACTGTTCGGCCATGGTTCTGCCATCTCGAGGCACCGAGCCCGGCCCGAACTCTACGACCGCCCGAATAGCCGCAGCGCAGGACTCACCGATCTGTTGGCCAACCTCTCGGTGTGAGCCCCGAACGCGTAGGACCGGAAGAAGTCGAGGATCACTCATCGCCTACCCCCACTCCGCGACAGGGTGTCGAGCAGATTGCGGGTGGCCTGGGTGATCACGGGGTCATGCCCGGACAGGCCGTAGACCCAGTCGGTGGTGCCCGAGTTGAACACCGTCCCTCCCCGTGTGTAGAGGCCCATCACCGCATGGTTGTGCGCCAGGCGCGCGACGTTCTCCGGAGTTACCTCGCCAAACACGGCCGCAGCGGTCTCCTCCAAGTCGCCGCTCTCACCCGAGCGGTAGCGGGATGGAAGATCGTCAAAAGCCCAGAGCTGGGCCGGCGCGGTCGCCAGGATCGTGAAGTCCTCCGGAGTACCGTCTCGGCCCGTCGGAACCGGTAGCCCCTCCTCACCCGAATGCGTGAACTCGCAACCGTCGACCTCGTAGACCACGATCAAGTCCTTCATCCCGAACACGTCCCCGTAGTGCAGGTCGGTCCCTGCGAAGACCCAGTGGTCAGGGCGCCAGGCGGTGTAGCCACCCGATGCCTTAGGAACTGCGTTACCCATGCGGACATACCCTCCTCGCGAGAAGCTCAACCCGGTGAGGTAGTTCTCCGGACGCCCAACGATCTGCGAGCACCAGAGCGTTGAGACCAGGTGCTGCTGGTCCGTTCCGTACAGCGGGTCAGCCTCCGGGTCGCCCTTGTACGAGACCATCGTGCGCCCGTCATCCTCGAACCTGACCTGCCAGCAGACCGAGTTCCCGGACAGAAAGGCGATGTTGCCACCGCGCTCGATGTAGGACTCCGCCGTGTCGCGCATCCCCCACGACCAGTACTCGTCATGTCCGACGCTAATGAGCATCGAGTACCCATCCACGATGTCAGGGTGGTGCTCCAGATCGGCGTTCACTGCAACGTCAATGGCGTAGCCCGCTCGTTCGGCCCACTGCACGAACAGTCGCTCCCACTGGTACCAACCAGAGGAACCCGACCAGCGCGCCAAGCCATGTAGGTCGGCCCACGTACGGAATCGCTCGTGCTCGGGGTCGTAGACGTCATCGAGGTTCGGGTATCGCAGATAAGGCTCCGGCTTACGCAAGAACCCACGCGCCATCGGGCGTCGAAATGAAGCCCGGACCGCACCGGTGTAGAGGCTCGGCCCACCCCAGTCGTTGTAGGCGTTGTAGGTGTTCGTGGACAGGATTAACAGGATTGGCGACTGTGGTTGGACCTGCCCGGAGTGTCGGACAACAAAGAATGCGAGCGACTCTTCACTGCGTCCCGTTGCTTCATCGACGGCGCGCAGCACGACCTCGTAATAGCCGGATCGCCAATCGTCGGGAACCGTCAACTGCACCGATGCTGGCCAATCACACCCCTTCTCCGAGGCATGCTCCGGAGTCGGGTGATTTCGGCCGCGAACGTCGTTGTTACTCCAGACGATCTCGCGCGAGCCGCCAACCCTGGCAATATCAACTGAGAATCGGTGCGCCATCGTGGAGCAGCACAGGGATACAGTCTCGCCAGCGACGTAGCTGAGCTGGTCGGCGTAGCCCTCAATCGTCAACTGTTCCATCCGAACTGTGTCACGTTCCCTCCTTGGGCCTGCACGGCTGGTGCCGGTCGCAGTCGGACCGTGCCCAGCACCGGAGCAGGTCGTTCACGATGCGTCCTCACCGACGAGTCAATCTTACGGGGCCGCGACTCCGCCTCCGACGTTTTCTTGTGCCTGGCTCTCTAGAACTCTTGCGCCTGTGTACGTACGGGCTCGAAGATGCGC
>JAJAYM010000120.1 GCA_027117675.1 Actinomycetes bacterium
CTCCCGGTTCGGCTTGGAGTCGCACCACGAGACCTTGCCGGTCGGGCAGCAACCGCGTTCGCGGTGCTCCGTTCTCGTCCCGCTCAAGTGCACCGCTCATGGGGTCATCTCTATCACTTGGTCAGCGGCTGTACCTAGCGCGTAACACGCAACGGCCGCTGCGGCAGCCACGTTGAGCGAGTCGACGCCGTGCGCCATGGGGATGCGGACGTGCCGGGTCACCGCCTCGAGCGCCATGGTCGACAGACCTGGGCCTTCGCTGCCCAAGATCAGCGCGAGCCGATCAGGCGGACTCGCGGCCAGCGCTGAAACTGGCTCGGCATCGAGCCGTGGGGTCAGGGCCACAATCTCCCAGCCCTCGGCCGAGAGTTCACCGAGCTGCTGAGGCCACCGCGTGAGGCGAGTCCATGGGACGGCGAAGACCGCTCCCATCGAGACCCGAACCGACCTTCGGTACAGCGGGTCGGCACACGTCGGGTCAACCAGAACAGCGTCAAATCCCAAGCCGGCAGCACAGCGGAAAACGGCCCCCACATTGGTGTGGTCGACGATTCCCTCAAGCACCAAGATGCGCCGCGCGTCCCGAACCACCTCCGCGGCGGTCGGCAATGGAGTTCTCGACATGGCAGCCAGGGCACCGCGGTGGACGCGGTACCCGGTGATCTCGTTCACCAGCGACTCGCTTGCGACAAGGACCATGGGGGCGTCCGGAAGGTCGAGATCCTCGACCGCGGCGAGCCAACGCGGGGTGGTCAGGACAGTTCGCACCGGGTAGCCGGCGACGAGCGCGCGGGCGATGACCTGATGACTCTCGGCCATGAAGAGCCCCTCGGCCGGCTCCTTTTGTTTGCGCAGATTGACGTCGGTGAGCTTGACGTAATCGGCGACGCGAGGGTCGTCAGCGTCGCTGATCTGCTGTAGGTCCATCAGCGAACCAATACATACAGCGCGATCAGACCGACCACGATGATGAGAGCTCGAAGAGCAGCTGGCGGCAGTCGGCGGCCGTAGTGAGCTCCGAAGAATCCCCCGGCTGCTGCTCCCAGCGTAAGCACCAGCGCGATCGCCCAGTCGATGTCGGCCAGCAAAATGAAGACCACCGCCGCGACGGCGTTCACGACGGCGGCTAGCACGTTCTTCAGAGCATTGACGCGTTGCAGGTGCGCATCGACGAGTGCACCCAGGACAGCGATGAGAAGAACTCCCTGAGCCGCCCCGAAGTAGCCCCCATAGACCCAGATGAGATAGACCGCTCCCCACGCCACCGGGCCACCAAGGGCAGCGGTGTCGTGCTCGACGGCCAATCGACGGGCCAGCCACGGTTGCACAGCGACCAACACCACTCCCAACCCGACGAGTGCGGGAACAATGGCGTCGAAGGCTGACTCAGGCAGCACCAATAGCAGTAGCGCCCCAGTCAGCCCACCCAGCACCGAGGCAGGCACGAACCGCACCATCCGAGCACGCTGTGTCGACAGCTCGGCGCGGTAGCCGACACTGCTTGCCACCGACCCAGCCACCAAGCCAACCGTGTTGGTGACGTTGGCGGTCAACGGCGGGACCCCCAACGCGACGAGGGTTGAGAACGTCACCAAGGTGCCTGATCCCACGAGAGCGTTGATCCCACCAGCGGCCACCCCGGCAGCCAGCACCGCCAACCACTCCCACCAGACCATGGGAGCCCATGTTAGGTGGCGCGATCTTCAGGCCGTCCCATCAGCCCGCTGTCACGGTGGCGCGGTGCCGCGCGTAACAACCTCCTGCCGAACCAGGGGTAGATCCTTCAACCGGTCCAGATTTCCGATCATCGGCTTCATCCGATGGTTGCCGGCAAATCGTGGTCGATGACGATCGAGGAACGCCCAATACCCGGCGGTGAAGGGACACGCATCAGGACCGGTGCGCACCTTCGGTGAGTAGGGGCACTGACCGCAATAGTCGGACATCCGATCGATGTAGGCACCACCGGAGGTGTAGGGCTTGGTCGCGAATCTGCCACCGTCGGCGTACTGGGACATGCCGATGACGTTCGCCGGCATCACCCAGGTGAACCCGTCGACAAACACTCGACGGAACCAGCTGTTCAGCGCAGCCGGGTCGAGGCCCCGTTGCAGAGCCCAACTTCCGAGAACCATGAGGCGCGGGATGTGATGGGTCCAGCCGTGATCGCGCACACTGGTCAGAACGTCCGCCATGCAGGCTGCGTCCACCTGCGAGGGGTCCAGCTCTTCCCACCATTCGGGCAGCGGCTCGCGGGCATCCAGCGCGTTCTCCTTTGTGTAGTCGGGGCCGGTCTGCCAGTAGGTGTGCCACGTGTAGTCACGCCACCCGATCAGCTGACGCACGAGCCCCTCAACGGCGTTGAGCGGAGCGCGCCCCGCCTGGTACTCAAGCACCGCGGCGTCGACAACCTCCAGCGGATGGAGCAACCCCAGGTTGAGCGGCACCGAGAGGAGTGAGTGGCTCATAGTCCAGTCACCACTCATCATGGCGTCCTCGTAGCTGCCGAACGTGCGCAGCCGATACCGCAAGAAGTGGTCCAGAGCCGCCATCGCCTCATCGCGGGTTACGGCGAATCGTCGGACGTCGTCGCGCCCCACACTGCGCACGGTGCCATCCCGCTCCCAGGAGTCCAGATCGGCCCGCACTTCTTCATCGATCCCGTCCTCGGTCGGCGACCATGGTTCCGAGAGCGACAGTGTCGACTGACCTCGCGGTGGCGGCGTTCGGTTCTCGGAGTCGAAGTTCCATCTGCCGCCTTCGGGGTCGCCGCCCCGCATCAGCACTCCAAGACGGCGTCGCTGCGCGCGGTAGAACTCCTCCATTCGGAGCGACGTGCGCCCTTCAGCCCACGCGGTGAAGTCCTCGAAGGCTGAGCAAAATCCTCTGGGGGCGAGTACCTCGTCGGTCAGGGCGCGAGCCGCTGCCAACGACGACCGGGAGGTGGGGTGAACGGTGCTGAGCTTCTCGTGCGCGACCCGCGCCTCTTCAACACCAGCCGCAAACGAACTTGCGCGTCGATAGTCGCAACGCTCGCCCAGCTCAGCCGCGCGGTGACGCATCGCCGAGAGCACCAGATGCAACTTCGCCCGGTGGTAGCGATGCGCCCCCAACACCGACATCGACTCGACCATCAGGACTGGCTGGTCAGGGCCGTCCAGGAAGTGCGGTCCCAGTTGGTCGCCGAAGAGCCACCGCCGGTCTGGGTCCATGTCTAGAGCACCTCACAGGCCCACCGTGGTGTCAAGAAGGCACCAGCCGATGCCGATGGTCCAAGCATGAGCCCGACGCGCCGCATGCGCATCCGGGTGGCTGCCGCTGCCCGGATGCGCCTCACGGCTCTACTCTGTGCCTTCGTCCTGACTGTGCTGATCGTTCCTGGCTCCGCCGGGGCCGAGACGCTCGACGACGTCCGGGCCAGAGCGGACGCGGCAGCCGACCGGGTTTCGGCGCTGCAGTCCCAGGTCGACGCCGCCAGCGCGGACTACCGCGAAGCGCTTCGCGGGCTGGCCGAGGCTGTGACGAAGGAAGTCAGCTC
>JAJAYM010000121.1 GCA_027117675.1 Actinomycetes bacterium
ACTCAAGCCTGACAGCGACCTTCTGCGCAGTCTCAACGCAGGGGATGAGACACCAGTGGGGCCGGTCTGGGTGTCATTGTGGTCGACCAGTGACCAGTTAGTGGTCCCCCCTGAGAGCGCCGCGTTAGAGGGTGGCGTCAACTTCTCGGTACAGAGCGTGTGCGGGCCGGGTGAGATCGAGCATGGCAACCTGCCGAGAACCCCTTCGGTCATCGCGCTGACGCTGCTCGCCCTGGATGAAGCAGTTCCCGCGGTGCCAGGCCCCGACAACTGTCGGTTGCGCTAATCGGTGATGTCTTTGGTGGTGAAGTGTGCCCAGGCGGCACCCAGGAAGACCGCCACGTAGGCGAGTTGGAGACCGGTGCCGCGCACGACGTTTCGCCAAAGGATGGGATCGCGGAACAAGTCGATGAACGAAAGCCAGTAGCGGGTCGGGAGAAAGGGACTCAGCGAGTTCGCGGCGTCCAGAGTCAACAGCAGGCTCGATCCGATCAGCACCGCGAGGGCCCCCATGGCTGCGGCCAGCGGTGACTCGACAATCGTCGACAAGAACAACGCGATGGCGGCGACTCCAAGCATGGAGAGCACGGCATACCCCAGTGCTAGCGCAGTGCGCCAAGCAATCTGCCCCGAGGTCAGGGTCGTACCCGAGACACTGGCCGAGACCGGTTGATCGCCAAGAAGGAATGAGCCAAGTACGTAGGCCGAGAGTGCGACGACGAGTACCGCAAGGATGACGAACACGACCACACTGACCAGCTTGGCGACCAGCAACCTCGTGCGTCCCACCGGCCGCGCGAGTACGTACCGCAACGTTCCCGCCTGAGCCTCTCCAGCGATGGCTTCCCCGGCCACTACGGCCACGGCAGTGGGAAGGAACAACGGCAAGACGATAGCCACTGCGGCGAGCGGGAAGAGCGTTCCATCGGAGAGAACGGCCGACAGGAATGCTGGGCCAGAGCCTGGTCGGGGTCCGAGGTCGGTTACGGCGAGCAGAACTCCAACGAGTGTTGGCAGGGCGTTGATGAGAAGGATCGTGACCCACGTGCGGCGGCTTCGCAGCATCTTGCGCAGCTCGACGCCGATCATGGGCGTGCCATGGAGTCAGTGCCGGACTGTGTGGCGGCCAAGACAACGTCCTCGAGGGTGTGGCGCTCGGGACCCAGCTCGAGGACCCGGACACCGGCACGAACGAGGGTGGTATTGACGGCTCCGGGATCATCGGTCTCGACGAGAAGGCTGTCATCGCTTAAGGCGGTCACCGGACTCGACAGAACTCGCTGAGCTTCGGCGACATCGGGGGTGCGCACAAAAGTTCGTCCCGTTGGCGCGGTGAGCGTCGCCAGGTCGTCCTGCAGCACGAGGCGACCCCGATCGAGCACTCCTACCCGTGAACAGGTCTGCTCGACCTCGGCAAGGAGGTGGCTGGAGAGGAAGACGGTCGTGCCCTGCTGGTTCATGTCCAGGAGGAGATCGCGGATCTCCCGGATGCCCTGCGGGTCGAGGCCGTTGGTCGGCTCGTCGAGTATGAGCAGCCTCGGGGTACGCAAGATGGCACCGGCCAGACCGAGGCGTTGGCGCATCCCTAGCGAGTAGGTCTTCACCGGCCGTGAGTCGACGCCCCCGAGGCCCACCCGATCAAGGGCTTCTTCGATACGCGTGCGCCGACTGCGGCGAACACCGGTCGCGTTGATGGCGTCGAAGAGGGCGAGGTTGTTCCGCCCCGAAAGCCGCCCGTACGCGGCTGGACCCTCGACGAGCGAGCCGATCATCGGTAACACGGTGCTCCTTGACTTCGGCATGGGTTGTCCGGTGATGGCGATGTCACCGGACGTCGCGAAAGCCAGGCCTAAGAGCATGCGAACCGTAGTGGTCTTCCCTGAGCCATTCGCGCCTAGAAAGCCATAGATATCGCCCTCGCGCACGTCGAGATCGATCTGGTCGACCGCGACGACCGCCCGATAGCGCTTGGTCAGATTCTCGGTGCGAATCATTGGCTCAACTATTCGATAACTGTGGGGGAGTGATTCGGGCGCCCCTGAGATCGATCGCGACTTGGTCCAACGTCTCTGCCGTGACTGTGCCGGCGATCAGCCAGCCTCCATCGCTACGGAGGAAACGCGTCAGGAGAATGCCGAGAGGGCCTACGGACAAGGCGGGACCCTGTGTGAGCTGCACAACCGTTTGGGTGTCGAGGAGTTGGTTGCGCAATGGGGCTGCGATGTCGTCCCACAGTGGAATTACGAGAACTTGGGTAAGGCCGTCTCCGTAGACCGCAACGCCGCGTAGATCGCGCGCAGGAGAGCGAGGAAGATCGGCAACCGTTGGTGGCGGACGAAACGGTGCGAAGCGGTTGGCGGCGTCGGCGACATCGACGACTTGTGGACGTTCGACCGTGGATCCGCGAGGGTGGCGGAAGTCGAAGACTTCCGGCGAGCTTGCACCCGGGGCAAAGTCCAGGAACGTCGATGTCAGTGCGGGGTTACTACTACCTGCGGCAAACAGTGAGAGCCGGAGCGGGATCCCGCTTGCCTCGTCGATCCAAACGTCGACACGCTCCACGCTGGACCGGGCGTCCGACGGAGTGACCCGCAGCCCTAGCGCAGAACGACCCGCGATGCGATCAGATGAAAGGGCGGAGACATCGGCGGCGTCAACGTCGCTTAACAGGTAGCGGGCGAGTTCAGGTGGGAGCAGGTCGGACAGCCTCGGCAGCCGCACTGCTGGTTCGCGGGTGTGGGTGATCTTCGTCCCCTCGTACTCCCACTGCGTCGTTGCGTTGCCGTCTCGAATCAGGTCCTCTTCGCCGGTCGCTGTTAGCCGGTCGACGCGCCAGAGGGTTGGGTCGTTCCACCACACGCGCATCCTTGTGCGTTCGCCGAACAGTGGACCGAGTTCGTTGAGCTCATCAGCGACAGGCAGCTGCAGGGTTCCCAATGACTCGACGTATCCGGAGTAAGGCTCATTCACCGAGGCGCGGAGTTGATCTAGCCGTTCGGCAGGCGTGGACGTACTGTCCGAGGCGGGCAGCGCCCGCAGGGTGAGGGGCGTCCCGATCGCAAGGGCGGTCGTCAGCGCCACGATCAACCACCGGTGCAGTGAGGTCACGACTCACCCTACGACCACACAGATAAGGCGTGCGCCACCTCGTGCGGGCGCCACGGGCAATGTCAGGCTTGGCTGTCGCACCCATCCAGGAGGCCGTCAACGGTCACCTATAGCCGACGAGCCAGCCAGCCGCTGAGGCCCGAATGCGGTGAGTTTGGGTGTGGACGCGACGGCGCGGGTCGGATAGAGCTGCGACTGCACGGCGGCTGAGCCCGTGATGCCAGGGGCGTCAGAATCCATGGACACCGTCTTTCGGAGTTCTATCGAGGTTTTTTCGGCCGCTGTCGGCGCCGCCGCGGCCAGCGCGTGAGACGATGGAGGCCGTAGAGGAGATGTGATGATCGAGTACCTGATCGGCGCCGTAGTCTGCGCCTTCGTCGCCCTCTTGGTCGTGGGCGCCGTGACAGGCAGGGTCCGGTCACGTAGCTGTTGCGCGTCCGCCGACCCGCGACGCGACCTACGGATGCGTGCAGCTTTCGAGGATGAGGATGGCGTCGCCCGCTAGTTCCGGGTGCGCGCACCATCGGGGTCGTAAGGTGCGCGTCGGTGTGCTGATGCTCCCCAGATGACACCGCCAACGTTAACTTCGTAGCGCCCGTCGTCGAGGTACGCCGCATCGACAGTGCCACCGTCGCGTCGCCGAACGTAGGCGAGTGCGACCGAGGAGCCGATCGTCTCGCCCCAGGCCGCTGAGGTGACCTGCCCAACGGCTTGGCCGTCTCGAAGGACGAGCTCGCCACCCCACATCATGACCTCGGGATCTTCGATGATGATCGAGACCAACCTGCGGCGCGCACCCGCCTTCTTGGCTTCTTCAAGCGCAGCCCTTCCGATGAAGTCGATGTCGGTGGCGAGTTTGCAGGCAAACACGAGCCCGGCATCAAGTGGCGTGTAGTCGGGAGTCAGGTCAGCACCGAAGGCGCGGTAGCCCTTTTCCAGGCGTAACGAGTTGATCGAGTAGTAGCCGGCTGGCACCAGTCCGAAAGCCGCGCCAGCACTCACCAGAAGATCGTACACGTCAACAGCGAACTCGACGGGCACATAGAGCTCCCATCCGAGCTCGCCCACGTAGGTGATTCGGGTCGCGCGTACGGTCGCTTGGCCGATGTCGATCTCGCGACTCGTCGCGAACGGAAAGTGCTCGGCAGAAAGGTCTGCCCGCGAGAGAGATTGCAACAGCTCGCGTGACATCGGACCCATCACGGCAAAGACGGCGAACATGGCCGTGACATCGACGACGTTGACCTGTTCTGTGCTGGCGATGTGGCGCCTGATCCAGTCGATGTCGCGGACAATTGACGCGGCTCCCGTGACGATCAGATACTCGTCTTCGGCGATCCGTGTGACGGTGACGTCGGCCTCGTACCCACCACGATTGTTGAGCATCCCGGTGTAGACGGCACGACCCACGTCAACGGCGACGTCGGCGGTGCATACCCGCTGTAGAAGCGGCAGCACATCGCTTCCAGTGACCAGCATCTTGCCGAAGGAAGACTGGTCGAAGAGAGCCACACTTTGGCGTGCAGCTCGTTGCTCGATCGCGGACCACGCCACCCAATCCGGTTTGCCCCAGGTGTACTGCAGTGAGGGTTCGGACCCGGTTGGGGCGAAGACATTGGCGCGCTCCCATCCCATCTTCGATCCGAACACCGCACCCTGTGCTTCCAGTAGGTGATGGACGGGGGAACGACGGAAAGGCCGCGCCGTGGAGAGCTCGCGGTTGGGCCAGGGGATCGCGTAGTGCAGGCCCAGCACCTCGGCCACCCGGTCGTGCAGCCACTGTCGGTTCCCGTTGAAGGAGGCAAACCGCCGAATGTCGACGGACGTGAGGTCTGTGGTCGGTTCCCCGTGTACCACCCACTCAGCCAGGGCCTTGCCGGCACCTCCGGCTGACGCGATGCCCACGGAGTTGAAGCCGGCGCCCACAAAGTAGTTTCTCAGTTCAGGAGCCTCGCCGAGAATGAACTGGTTGTCGGGGGTGAAGCTTTCCGGACCGTTGTAGAACTTCTTGATGCCGGTCTCTCGAAGTGCGGGAATCCTGAGCAGCGCGTTTTCCATGAGGATCTCGAAGTGTTCCCAGTCTTCGCCCAACAACTGGAACTCGAAGGGGTGAGGGATCTGGTCCGGACCGACCCAGGGTTTGGCTTCGGGTTCGAACCCACCGACCACCAGCCCACCTACCTCTTCCTTCATATAGGTGTAGCCGTCTGGGTCACGGAGGATGGGAAGGTCGCGGTGCACCCCGTCGATCTGCTCCGTCACAACGTAGAAGTGCTCGGCTGAATGTAGAGGCACCGTGACACCGGCTTGCGCCGCGACGGCATTGGCCCATTGTCCGGCGCAGTTGACGACGACGTCGGTCTCGATCAGTCCGTGGTCGGTCTCAACGCCAGCAACTGACCCGTGCTGAACTACGAGGCCCGTCGCACGGACACCCTCAACGATCCTGACTCCGCGGCTACGTGCACCCTTGGCCAGCGACTGAGTGACATCGGTCGGGTTGGCCGTGCAATCGCCTGGTAGCCATATCCCCCCGACGAGATCGTCGATGGCCAAGAGCGGATAGAGCTCCTTGGCGCGGTTCGGGGTGATCAGTTCGCACTCCAGGTCGTACGCCTCGGCGGTGGCGGCGGTGCGCTGGAGCTGCACCATGCGGTCGCGGGTTCGCGCCACGGTGACGCCGCCACACCGCTTGATCCCCGTGCCGAGCCCCGTCTCGTGCTCGAGCCTTTCGTAGAGTGCGGCTGAGTACTGAACAAGGCGCGTTCCGCTCTCGGTTGCCCGCAGCTGGCCCACGAGGCCGGCGGCGTGCCAGGTGGTACCGCCCGAGAGTCGCCCTTGCTCGATGAGTACGACGTCGGTCCACCCGAGTTCGGCGAGGTGGTAGGCGACGCTGGCCCCGACGATCCCACCGCCGATGATGACCACGTGGGCACGTGCGGGCAGATCCTGGGTCATTGCTGGCTCCCCGGGGGTATGGCGTGATGGGGAGCGTAGTCTGGAAAAGGTCTAGACGGAACAGGGTGGCGTGATCAGTCGGCCGACGTCACGTCCACCCCAAGGCCGGTGCGGAATGAGATACGCACGCGGTCAGGGCGAAACAGGTCTCTGGCGTACTCGATCGGGAGACCAGCAGCGGTGGAAGCGGTGCGTTCGATGAGCATCAGCGCACTGTTGGCCTCGACACCCAGCAATTCTGCCGCGCGTGCCCCGGCGATCACTGGATCGAGTATCTCGGACGCGACGTAGGGCGTCTGCCCGTAGTGCCGTCGCAGTAGCTCGTACAGCGACCCGGTGAGGCGATGGTCAAGCAAGTCGGGAAAGACTTCGGCTGGGAAGTAGGAGCGTTCCAAGGCGAGTGGTTCACGGCGCGCGGTGCGGACCCGGACTACCTCGTGGACGCTGTCGCTGCGCTGGATCGACAGCGCAGCTGCCACGGCCGCGGTGGCCGGCATTGTTCGCGACGAGATCACGCGTGCCCCGACCCTGATGTTTGCTCGACGCATCTGCTCGGTGAACCCGGCCAGCCCAGTCAAGTCGCACTCGATGCGCGGTTCACTGACGTACGTGCCCCCCGAGCGCCCCGTCTTGCGAACAACAGTGCCTTGGTCCTCCATGGTCGTGAGCGCCTGGCGCAAGGTCATACGGCTGACTCCCAGCGCGGCGGCGAGGTCCGCTTCGCGCGGAAGGCGATCACCATTGACCAGATCACCGCGTCCGATGACATCGATCAGCCAGCGCTCGATCTGGGTGTGCAACGGTCTTCCCGTCCCCGCCTTGAACGCAGGAACCGACGTGAGCCACTGGGGTGCTGACTCGGTCTTGCTCTGGCTGGGACTCACGAGTCCTTATGCTAGAGCGCATGTCACCGGTGATTGCAGTTTCCTGTTACGGGGAACCCGCGAAGTGGGGGGCCTGGGACACCGACGCTGTCCTGCTTCACCGCGCGTATGTAGATGCCTTGCAGGACGTCGGCGCGGCGGTGTTGCTCGTGCCACCCGGTGCTACAGCTGACACGGTTCGCTCGATCGTGGATCGAGTCGATGGCTTGATCATTGCCGGTGGTCCCGACATCGATCCCAACCTCTATGGCGAGGAAGCTCAACCCACCACCGACCGGCCCCGAACTGACCGCGACGCAACGGAACTCTTGCTTTACCCAGCGGCACGGGCACGCCAAATCCCCGTGTTGGGTATCTGCCGGGGCATGCAAGTGATGGCGGTCGCCAGTGGCGGCCGGCTGGTGCAAGATCTTCCGTCGGCCGGATACGGCCAGGTGCACCGCGATGCTCCCGGCACGTTCGAAGAGCACGGTGCGTCCTTCAGCGAGTCCTCGCTGGTTGCCCAGATCTTGGGAACCGACCTGCGCGTCAACTCCAGCCATCACCAGGGAGTTGATGACCCTGGGTCGCTCGCCGTGACCGGGCGTGCTGCTGACGGCACCATCGAGGCGCTCGAGGATCCACAGGCTGCCTTCGTGCTGGGCGTCCAGTGGCACCCCGAGATGACCGACGACCGACGACTCTTTGCAGCACTGGTTGCCGCTGCCAACTGATCCCGTCTACAGCGGAGTGACGTACGCGCCCGAGATGCCACCGTCCACCAAGAAGTTGCTCGAGGTGATGAAGGACGAGTCGTCGCTTCCCAAGAAGGCAACGGCAGCAGCGATCTCGCTCGGTTCAGCAAAGCGTCCCAGCGGAATGTGCACGAGACGACGGGCGGCGCGCTCTGG
>JAJAYM010000122.1 GCA_027117675.1 Actinomycetes bacterium
ACGATGAGGTCGTACTGGCTGAAGATCTGCATCACGTTGGTGGCGTCGAGGCGTTCCTCGTGCACCTGGACCGTGACGAAGGGGTTGATCTCCTTGATCGAGTCACGGGCCGACTCGGCCTTGGACCGGCCGACGTCACTCTGGCCGTGGATGATCTGCCGCTGCAGATTTGACTCGTCGACGACGTCGAACTCGACGATGCCGATGGTTCCGACGCCTGCTGCCGCCAGGTAGAGCAGCGTCGGCGAGCCCAGACCGCCAGCGCCGATCGCCAAGACACGGGCGTTCTTGAGTCGCTTCTGCCCCGCCATCGCCACCTCGGGGATGATGATGTGGCGCGAGTAGCGCTTGACCTCGTCAACCGAGAGGTCGACCGCAGGCTCGACGAGCGGGGGCAGGCTGGTCACAGTCACTCCCAGGCGGGTGCACGAATAGCGGATTCTCTGGCTTCAACTGTGCCCGACGCGCTCGCATTCCGAGCGCGATGTCCACGATGTGGACGGCTGGCCGTTGGCCTCGGTGACGCGTTGCGCTGCTCCCTACCGTGATCGAAGCGTTCCAGTCATATCGCCCGCCAATTTCCGCCCCGAAAATGACTAGAACCCTTCGATCACTGACGGGCGGCCGCTGACCGTTCGCTGACCGTTCTCGTTCGGAGATGACGTGCGGCAGGCACGATCCTGGTACGCCCCAAGGATGCAGAGGACCCCCCTGCTCCGAGGGGGGACGCAGAGCAGGGGGGCCGTCTCAGGGGCTTTCACCCAGGTGGCAGACAACCAGAGATCGCTGTCCCTCGGGTGCGTTTGACACAACTTTTCACGACCAAATCTGATCTTCGTAGATCAGACGAGTGCATGACTCCAGTGGCGTTGGACCCGCTCCCACGAGCGTGCCGCGTACTGGTGCCACTGCTCTGCGTCCGGCCGGGAAAGCGCCCAAATGGTCCACGTCACTCCACTGATCCAGGCCCAGGCCGCCACATCGTCCTCGACGACCTCCGCGCCGCCGTAGGAACCAATCAGCTGCCGCGCACCATGGGCGTCCAGTTCGGCCTCCCACGCCACCTGGCCCAGCTCACGGGCCGGGTCAGCTGCCGCGGCGTACTCGAAGTCGATCAGCCGTAGGCCCGCGGGCGTTGCCAGCACATTCGCGACGACGTCCAGATGGCTCGGGACCCGGTGCGTCGAGGCGCGCTCCAAGATGGCTTCGGCCGCAGCCGCCCGAGCCATGGCCGACGCGAGTCCGTCAGGCAGAACGCCCACCGGACAACCTCTGCGATAGGCATCGCGGGCCGGCGCGAGGGGTACCTCGGGGAGCGTGACTTCAGCCTGGTGCCACCGGGCCAGGAGGTCAGCGAGCTCGGCCAGCACGGTCGGCCGGCTCAGCTCCAGCGAGAAGACGTGACGCCCCTTGAGGTGTTCAACGACGAGCCATCCCGGCGGCGTCGCAAAGACGGCAGGCCCAATGTCCACGGCGCCGGCTGCCGCCGCGGCTGCCACCTCACGATCGGACGCCACGCGCACCACCACATCCGGACCAAAGATGCGGTGCACACGCCACACCGCACCCGAGCGGCTCGCGAGCCGCGACCATGAGGCGCCGGCCGCACCTGGGATGCTGGCGACAACATCGGCCGGTACTGGCGCGTCGGTCACCGCGACGCAGTCCGCCGCGAGTCGGCGAGCAAGGGCCGGATGAAACGCGCGACCAGGGCTGGGTCTTCCAGTTGCGCGACGTGTCCCGCTTTCGGGAGCGTCACGATCTGAGCATTGGGCATTTGGCGCGCCACGCGCCTGCTCCGTCGAGGGTCGACCAGCCGGTCGCGTCCGCCGTAGATCACCAGAGTTGGGCAGGTGATCTGCGCTGCCCGCGCCCAGAGGCCGCTAGGACCTGGGTCGACAAAAGCACGCAGCAGGCCGCGGGCGGCTCCGGAAAGTGCCTCACCAGCGTGGGGTAGGGCGAGCCTGCGCTCCACCTCGGCGACGGCCTCGGCCCTGCGCTCCACAGTGAACGCATTCGCGTCGCCGTAGTTGAGGGCCACCATGCCCTGGACCTGTCGCTCGGCCGGGACCTGAGCCATCCGAGCGAGCAGCTGTCGGCCGAGGCCTGGTAGCGCAACCACCGGCACGCCCATGGTGTCGCGCCGCGGTCGGAGGTCGGGAAACGCTGGCGAGATCAGCGTGAGGGTAGCCACCAGATCGGGACGGGCGGCAGCGACGAGGACCGCGATGGCGCCGCCCATCGAGTTTCCCAATAGGTGGACGCGCTCGCCGCGCTCAGCATGCAGTTGCTCGAGCATGGCCGACACAATCTCGGCGTCAGCGGTGAGTGAGTAGTTGGCATCCTGCGGTGCTGGCGACCAGCCGAAGCCGGGTAGGTCGGGCGCCCACGCCGCAACGTCGTCGACCATCTCGGTCATCAGGTCGGTCCAGTTCGTGGCTTGACCGCCGAGCCCGTGGATCATCAGGGCAGTGGGACGCGGCGGCGTCACCGAAACCGCCGCGGTCGAGGACCGCACGAACAGGGTCCGCCCAGCCACCGACCACTCAGCTCCGGGCCAGTGCGGGGTGCTCACGCCGGGTGGAGCAAAGACTCGAGCCGGCGATTGAGCGCGTCCAGGGTGGCGCGGATGACTGCCTGCCGGACGTCCTCGCGCACGACCGACACCCCGGTCAACCGTTCCGATCCGAGTTTGGTCAGCATCGCTACGACCACCACAACGGCTCGATCGGGACCGAGCTGGTTGATCTCCAGCTGCTCGAGCTCGAAGCGGGCCGCCGACCCGACGACCTCCTCAAGGGCGCGCAGCGTGGCCGTCGCCACTGACCGGTGGACGCTCGAGGGCGTCGCAGCAGCCGACGACTCACCGAGGTAGGCCGAGCCCAACCAGCTGAGTGACACCGACGTGGTGACGCCGAGACCGGCCGAGACGAGTTGCATGCGTTGAATCAAAATCCGTGGTGGCCTGGTCGACTCGATGAGTTCAGGTGTGAGGTCGTAGTCGACGTCCGAGAGCTGCTGCGCGCTGCTGTACTCAGGCACCGCGGTAAGCGTTGGACGCCCCGCCTCGGTTCCGGCTGGGGTGGGCTCAGCCGGTGCCCCGGCCAGTGGCGGGTGCTCAGCAGCGAGGCCAGGCTCGGGGCTTCCGGCCGCTGCAGTGGCCAGCGGCACAGACTCCTCGACGACTTGGACGCGGCCGGCGTCCACGGCGAGACCGAACTGCTCGCGCAAGACGCGGTTCACACTGGTGGCAACCGCGATTTCGTCAGCACCAGGTGCCAGCTGAAGACGCAGGGTTCCGGCACCGTCGGGGCGCCCGTCAGGCTCCAGATCGGCAGCCGCCACCCCTGGGACCGCGCGGAGCGCGTCCAGCAGGGTCGCCTCGGAGCTCACGTGAGAAATCCTTCCCGTCGGCCGCCCACCCGCGGGCAGCGTCAGTCGCGGGGCCGGTCGCCCCCATCCTTGCATCGGCACGGGTGATCTGGTCCTCAACTGGCCAGGTGAGGTGACTCAGTTGACCGGTGACTGGTCGACGGGTAGACCCCCATGAGGACTACGCCGAGGACTACGCCGAGGACGCCTACTCAAGAGTAGGCTCCGACATCATGGCCCCAGCAGGAGAGGCACTCTCTGACCGACCCCAGGGGTCGTCAGCGCACCGGGGGCGGATGAGCCGTACCGAGCGACGCGGTCAGCTGCTCGACGCGGCGCGCGAGGTGTTTGTCGCGGCCGGCTATCACGCCGCATCCATGGACGCGATCGCCACCGAGGCCGGCATCAGCAAGCCGGTCTTGTACCAGCACTTCCCCGGCAAGCTTGAGCTCTATTTGGCTCTGCTCGATGCCGGCACCGAAGCCCTCGAAGCGGCCGTCCGGCAGGCCCTGGCGTCCACGACGGACAACCAGGAGCGCGTCAACGCCACGATCTCGGCCTACTTTGCCTTCATGGCCGACCCCGACAGCGCCTTTCGCCTCGTCTTCGAGTCTGACCTGACCGGCGAGCGCGCGGTTCGCGAGCGGGTGGACGCCGTCACGCATACCTGCACCTTGGCCGTCACCGAGGTCATCGCACAGGACACCGAGCTCAACCATGAGGCTGCGATGCTGCTGGCCGCAGGTCTGACGGGTGCCGCACAGGTGGCGGCGCGCTGGTGGCTTACCCAAGACGGCGCCCTCCCCCGAGCCAGCGCCGAAGCGCTGGTGGCGTCGCTGGCGTGGCGCGGCATCGGTGGGTTCCCTCGCGCCGACGCAGAGGCCGTCGACTAGCCTGACGCCGCGAGCGCTTGCTCGTAGGACACAATGCGAGCGGAGGTCGGCATGGAGGTCAAGGTCGGGGTGAAGGGCGTCGCCCGAGAGCTGGTCGTCGAGACCGACCTCACGCCGGACGACGTCTCGTACATGGTCAAGGCGTGCGCGACTGACCCAGCCGCCCTTTTCGACCTCACCGACTCACGTGGGCGCCGGGTGTTGGTACCGGCCGACAAGCTTGCCTATGTCGAGATCGGCGAGCAGGAAACGCGCCGGGTCGGCTTCGGGGCCATGTAACCCTCAGGCCCGCCGAGAGCATGGACGCCTGTCAGGTGGATACCGGAAGGCGTCGCACTCGACGAGGTTTTGCGTCATTCAGGTGTGCACTCGGGAGGCAGTCAGGCGGCAAGCCCGAGGGCTGCCATTCGCTTGGTGTGCTGCTCGGCGATTCGGGTGAACATCCGACTCAACTCGACCAGATCCATCCCACCACCTCCGACGCCGCCAGCCAGCAGCACGGTCAAGGCGTCGCGCTAAGCCGCAACCCGCTGCGCCTGGCTGAGCGCCTCGCCCATCAAGCGCCGACCCCAGAGTGCCAAGCGTCCGGCGACGCGCTGGTCGGCCTCAATCGCCGAACGCACCTTGCTGACAACGAATGCCGAGTGACCGGTGTCGCCGAACACTTCAAGCACCAAGTCGCGCGTTCGGTCGTCCAGTAGCACTGAGATCTCGCGATAGAAGTCAGCAGCAATGCCATCCCCCACGTACGCCTTGACCAGGCCCTCGAGCCAGTCGGCCGGAGCAGTCGAGGCGTGGAAGGCGTCCAGCGGAGCGACGAACGGACGCATCGCAACTTTGGGGACAGCCCCGAGATCGACGAGCCGGCCACGCAACTGCTGGAAGTGGCCGAACTCAGCGCAGGCCATCGCCGCCACCTCGGCCTTGTCGTCCAAGGTCGGCGCGAGCGCAGCGTCGGCGCACAGCCGCTCGAAGGCGGAGAGCTCGCCGTAGGCGAGGAGTCCGAGCAGATCGATCACAGCGGCGTCGTAGGCGGCTTCAGGCATGGCCGAAGGGTAGCGATCGGTCGGGCGGTAGGCTGGCAGGCGTCATCGACCGGCAAGGCGGACCCCCTGACTACATTTGCTGACCTCGGCATCCGATCTGAAACAGTGGCCGATCTGGCCCACCTGGGCATCACCGAGGCGTTCCCCATCCAAGAACTCACCCTTCCGGTGGCGCTCGACGGCCACGACGTGATCGGCCAGGCCAAGACCGGCACAGGCAAAACCCTCGGCTTCGCCCTCCCACTGCTCGAGCGGCTGGCGGCCCCCAACGATCCGGTCCACCCCGATCACGAGCCATCGGCGACGCCGCAAGCTCTCGTAGTCGTACCCACCCGCGAGCTGGCGATGCAGGTGGCCAACGAGATCCGGCACGCCAGTAAAACACGGGGTGCCCGCGTACTCACCGTCTACGGCGGTCGCTCCTACGAGCCGCAGGTCGAGGCCCTTGAGGCTGGCGTCGACGTCGTCGTCGGTACGCCGGGACGCCTGCTGGACCTCGTGGAGAAGCGCCACCTGCACCTTGGCGCGATCAAGACGCTGGTGCTCGACGAGGCCGACGAGATGCTTGACATGGGGTTCCTTCCCGACGTCGAGCGAATCGTTGCACTGACGCCGGCTGATCGTCAGACCATGCTCTTCTCGGCGACCATGCCAGGTGACGTCATCGCGCTGGCTCGGCGCTACATGAACCAGCCCACGCACATCCGCGCCATCGACCCCGACGAAGACAACAGCCAGCTCGTCAAGCGCGTCCAGCAGCACGCCTACCGCACGCACCCCGTCGACAAGGCCGAGATCGTCGCGCGCATCCTGCAATCTGAGGGTCGCGGCCACACGATCATCTTCTGCCCCACCAAGCGACAAGCCCAGAAGCTCGCTGACGACCTGAGCTCCCGTGGGTTCGCGGTGGGCTCGGTGCACGGTGACCTCGGGCAAGGCGCCCGCGAACAAGCGATGCGCGCGTTCCGCAACGGCAAGGTCGACGTCCTCGTCGCCACCGACGTCGCCGCGCGAGGCATCGACATCGACGGCATCACCCACGTCGTCAACTACAGCTGCCCCGACGACGAGAAGACCTATATCCACCGGATCGGGCGCACCGCTCGCGCCGGCAATACAGGGGTGGCCGTCACCCTCGTCGACTGGCAGGACCTGCCCAGGTGGATCCTGATCAACAAGACACTTGGACTTTCCTTTCCTGACCCGGTCGAGACCTACTCCACGTCACCGCACCTGTTCGCTGACCTCGACATCCCTGTTGGGACCAAGGGCGAGCTGCCCAAGGCCCAGCGCACCCGCGAGGGGCTCGCGGCTGAAGAGCTCGAGGACCTTGGCGAGACTGGCAAAGCTCGTCGTCAGCCACGCAGCCCTGACTCTGGACCCTCCCGCGGCGGATCGAAGCCGCGCGAAGGCGGGGGCTCAAAACCGCGTGAGGGCGGAGGGCAGAAGGGCAGCCAGCCGCGCAACCGTCAGCGCACCAGGGGCGGATCATCGACGGGAAGCACCAACGGCGCCAGCACTGCCAACGGCGCCGCGCCGGCAACAGCTTCCGCATCAGCGACTACCGGTGACGGCGCGTCCGATGCACCGCGCCGCAGGCGTCGGCGGCGTCGAGGCGGCTCAGCAGGAACCAGCACCGAGCCCACCACCGCGTAGCAACAACGCGGAACTAGGGCAGGTGGATCTGCACGCTCACCCAGGTGTGCCGACGGCAAGCAGGGCAGCGCATCCACGAACCGTGCCCGCGCTTGAGGAACGGCAGGTGCAGCGAGGGGACGGCGAGGCGCAGCGCCTCGCTCGGCGAAAGCTCGGTGTCTTCGTCGCAGTGACCGCAGCTGATCGTCAACATGCCGTTCGCCGCTTCGTCCGGTCGCCCGTTGCCAGCGCTGAAGAGTGCGCGACGCCCCTCTTGGTCGTGCGGTGCCGACACCTCGGGCCGCTTCGATGATGCCTGCGCTGGATGGATCCGGCTGAAGTCGGTTCCCTTCGGCTTGCTCACGCTGCCGCATCCGCACCGAGCAGCTGGAGCGCATGAGCGCGGTAGGCCTGCGCCCCCGGGCTGCTCGACGCAGTGCTCAGGATCGACTCGCCGGACGCCGGCGCCTCTGCGAAGCGGATCGACCGGTTGATGGGAGGGTCGAGCACCGGGATCCCGAAGCGGTCGGAGACATCGGCGAGAACTGCGCGTGCATGCGTGGTGCGTCCGTCGAACAACGTCGGCAGCACCCCTAGGACGACGAGCTCACGGTTGGTGAGACGCCGCACGTCTCCGATCGTTTCGAGTAGCTGCCCGACCCCACGGTGCGAGAGCGTCTCGCACTGCAACGGGATCAGCACCTCGTCGGCTGCGGTCAGCGCATTGATCGTCAACACCCCGAGTGACGGGGAGCAGTCGATGAGCACGAAGTCGTAGCCATCCGACACATCAGCCAAGGAGGTCTTCAGGACATACTCGCGGGCGGTTCTGTCGTGCAACGCGATCTCGGTGCCGGTGAGGTCGATTGTGCTCGGAAGCACATCGAGGTTGTCGGCGACCGGACGAACCGCCATGGCGGCGCCGACGCGGCCCAAGAAGACGTCGTGGATCGAGAGTTCGAGGC
>JAJAYM010000123.1 GCA_027117675.1 Actinomycetes bacterium
CACCGGATACGCCACACCAGGGACGCTGGTGGGAGATCGTTGAGAAGTACCGCGTCTCGATTCTCTACACCGCTCCGACGGCCATTCGCACGTTCATGAAGTGGGGCGACGACGTCCCCGCGCAGTTCGACATGAGTTCGTTGCGTGTCCTCGGTTCAGTCGGTGAGCCGATCAACCCAGAGGCGTGGATGTGGTACCGGCAGCACATCGGTGCTGATCGCACACCCGTCGTTGATACCTGGTGGCAGACCGAGACCGGCGCCATCATGATTAGCCCGCTGCCCGGCGTCACCGCCTCCAAGCCAGGTTCGGCGATGCGACCGCTGCCCGGCATCGGTGCCGAAGTCGTCGACGACCATGCGCAGGCAGTGCCGGACGGTGCAGGTGGGTATCTGGTGTTGACCGAGCCGTGGCCGAGCATGCTGCGCGGAATCTGGGGTGACCCGCAGCGCTACAAAGACACCTATTGGTCGCGCTATGACGGCTTGTACTTCGCCGGTGACGGCGCGAAAAAGGACGAGGACGGCGACCTCTGGCTGCTCGGCCGAGTCGACGACGTCATGAACGTGTCAGGACACCGCATCTCGACGACCGAAGTGGAGTCGGCGCTGGTGTCGCACCCTTCTGTTGCTGAGGCTGCGGTCGTCGGCGCAACGGACGCAACTACCGGTCAGGGCATCGTCGCGTTCGTCATCGTCCGCGGACACGTCGCCGACGACAAGGCGCACGGCGACGTCCTGGTGCAAGAGCTGCGCCAGCACGTCGCACACGAGATCGGCCCGATCGCAAAACCGCGCCAGATCATGGTCGTTCCCGAACTACCCAAGACCCGTTCTGGAAAGATCATGCGCCGACTGCTGCGCGACGTCGCCGAGCACCGCGACATGGGTGACGTGACAACGCTTGCCGACCCGTCGGTGATGCGTCAGATCGAGAGCGAGCTTCCCGGCGCCACCGACAGCTAATCGCATCACTCCCCGGTGCGAGACGGCCTTCCTCGGCTTTGGACGACGAAACCGCTGCCAGAGCACCTACAACGTCTTCCATAGTCGACCGATAGACTGCCTGCGGCGTGCCGGGAAGACGGGTCGGCGACTGAGATCTGCATGCCCGCTGATCCGGTCCAGCCGCCCTTCGGAGGTTCAGGTGTCCACGCCAGCCACACCAACTCCACCCCCTATCCGTCGAGTCCTCTTCGGACGCCTCCCCATCGGTGAGCGCGCGTTTGTCACCGACGCGCTGCGGCAGGAAACGGTCGGCGGCGCTCTGTTGCTGGCTGCCGCGGTCGCAGGTATCGCGATGGCCAACTCAGCGTGGCGAGACGTCTACGAGAGTCTGAAGGGGTTTGTTGTCGGCCCGGCAGCACTGCACCTTGACTTGTCGCTGGAGACGTGGGCGGCTGACGGCTTGCTCGCCATCTTCTTCTTCGTCGCTGGACTCGAGCTCAAGCGTGAGCTGGTCGTCGGGACGCTGCGTGAGCGCTCGCAGGCGGTGCTCCCCGTGGTGGCCGCCGTTGGCGGCATGGTCGTGCCAGCACTGGTATTCACGTTGATCACCCTGGGAGACAGCGCCGCACGCGCTGGGTGGGCGATCCCGATGGCCACCGACATTGCGTTCGCGCTCGCTGTGCTGGCCGTGGTCGGTTCACACCTGCCACCGGCGCTACGCGCATTTCTCCTGACCTTGGCTGTCGTCGACGACCTTGGTGCCATCACCGTCGTCGCGATCTTCTTCACCGACAACCTCAATCTCGTCCCACTGCTGATCGCCGTTGCCCTACTCGTCGGCTACTACCTCCTACAACGGGCTCGCATCACGACGCGTTGGGTGTACATCCCGCTTGCACTCGTGATCTGGGCGTTGGTGCACGACTCAGGCGTCCACGCGACTGTTGCCGGTATCGCGATGGGACTGCTCACCAGGGTGAAGCCGGACGCCGACGAGGACCACTCACCAGCTGAGCGACTCGAGCACCGCGTCCGACCACTCTCAGCTGGTGTCGCCGTACCGGTGTTCGCATTCTTTGCTGCGGGGGTCTACCTGGACACCGGCGACCTCGGTAACTGGGCGGCCGAGCCGCTGCTCTACGCGATCATCGGTGGGCTCGTCGTTGGCAAGCTGGTCGGAGTCTTTGGCGGCGCGTACCTCACCGCCCGGTTCACCAAGGCCGAGCTCGACCCGTCGCTGAACTGGTTGGACATGGTGGGGCTCAGCTTGGTTTCGGGGGTCGGCTTCACCGTCAGTCTGCTGATCGCCGAGCTCGCCTTCGACGACCCCTCTGAGCAGCTCGACATCTCCAAGGCAGGGGTCTTGCTCGGATCGCTCGTCGCCGCGTTCCTGGCCGCCATCATCTTGAAGACACGGGATCGGGCCTATCAGCGAGCCGAGCTGGAGGAGACCACGTGACCCGCTGATCTGACTACCCGGCCACCGACCTGACAAGATCGGGACCGACGCCGAAACCACGGTGCACCCACGAGGAGGAGCAATGACCGACGAACGCCCGAGCCTGGGCACTTTGGTGGCCGGCATTACCTCCGAGCTGAGCGCCCTGGTTCGAGGTGAGATCGAGCTGGCCAAGGCCGAGGTGCGAGAGTCGGCCAAGTCCGGAGCGGTCGGCGCCATCCTCTTCATCGTTGCCGGCGTCCTGCTGGCCATGGTGTGGCTGCTCGTCACCTGGGCCTGCGTCTACGTCCTGGTCGAGGTGGCCGACCTACCCACGTGGGCGTCCTTCCTCATCGTCGCCGGGTTCTACCTGCTGGTTGCCATCATCTTCGCAGCGGTCGGTGTGTTCCGGTTCAAGAAAGCCCGCGGCCCAAAGATGGCCAAAACAGAAGTGCAGCGCACCAAGAAGATCGTCGAGTCGCTGCCACCCAACACGCCGCCGGTGCCGAACAAGTTGCGCAACCCCAAGCCCGCGAAGGAATCCTCGAAGGCATGAGCCGCACGAGCGAGATCACGCTCGACGGCCCTTGGACGCACCGCACCGTCACGGCGCGCGGCGCCAGATTCCACATTGCCGAGGCCGGCGACGGTCCGCTGGTGCTGCTCCTTCACGGGTTCCCGCAGTTCTGGTGGACGTGGCGTCACCAGCTACCGGCACTAGCCGAGGCCGGATACCGCGCCGTCGCGATGGACCTGCGTGGGTTCGGCGGCAGCGATCACACTCCGCGTGGTTACGACCTTCCGTCGCTAGCCGGCGACGTCGCCTCGGTCATTGCGTCGTTGGGAGCCCGGGACGCGGTGGTGGTGGGCCACGACTGGGGCGGACTCGTCGGCTGGACACTGGCGTCCTACGAACCCAAGGCAGTTCGACGGCTTGCCGCCGTCTCGGCTCCGCACCCGCTTCGGCTTCGAAGCTCGCTGCTCCGACGCCCTGACCAGACACGCCAGCTCTGGGCCATGCAGACGCCGTGGCTGCCGGAGCGCACCTGGAGCGGGGCCAGCTCTAGCCGGGTTGACGCCATGCTCCACGCCTGGGCCGCCCCCGGCTGGCCCGATCTTCCGACGTCGCTCACCTACCGTCGCGCCTTCGCTCGGGGCAACACCGCCTACTGCGCGGCTGAGTACCACCGTTGGTTCGTTCGGTCGATGGCCCGGCCCGACGGCGTCCGCTTCCGCCGTCGGCTGCAGACCTCGGTGAGCGCTCCGGTTCTGCAGGTGCACGGCGCAGTCGATGGCTGTTTCCCTCCTCGCTTTGCCCAGGGCTCAAGCCGCTACGTCGAGGCGCCCTACCGATGGCGGCTGCTCGACGGCGTCGGCCACTTCCCGCACGAGGAAGACCCCGAACAGTTCAACGGTGAGCTGCTGCACTGGCTGGCCGACCCCGAGCCCGACCGCTAACTGCTCGCCGAGACACACCTGGTGGACGCTCAACCTGATCGAGTGCACACTCGGCATGAAAGTGTGGTGCGACGGGCTCAGGAGCAGGGTCCGGTGCCGACCGGCTGGTCGGACGACAATCCCTCAGCGACAGCAGACGCCACCTGGCGTGCGGTCATCGCATAGCCGGTGTCGTCTTGGTCCAGGGACGCCGCGAAGACCACCCCGACGACCTCGCCCTCCTTGTTGACCACCGGGCCACCAGAGTTGCCCGGACGCACATCGGCGCGCAGCGACAAGACCTCACGAACGACAGTGCCCTCGCCGTAGATGTCTTTGCCCGGCGCCACCAGTTCGTCGCGTATACGCGCGGGAGTTGCCTCGAGTCCACCGTTCTCGGGGTAGCCGATGACGGCGACGCTGTCTCCGCGCCCCGCAGATTCGGCGAAGGGCAGCGGCCGCACCGACAGCTCAGGCGCGGCGATCACCGCGAGGTCCATGTCGGGGTCGAAGTAGACGACCTCGCCATCGACGGCGTTGCCATCCTCGGTCACCACCTGAAGACTCCTCACCCCAGCCACAACATGGGCGTTAGTGAGGACGCGCCCTGGTGCGAACGCGAAGCCCGACCCTTCCAGACCCGAGTCACACGAGGGGGCGTCCCCCAAAACCTTCACGGTCTGGGCAGCCGCCTGCACCACGGCCTCGTTGCGAAGGATCGCTGAGTCGGGAGCCCCGATCGTCTTGATCGGCTCGGGACCGAGACCTGTGAAGACCGTCGGGAACCCGGTTTGGTCGTACATCGTCTCGATCTGCCCAGTGACGACGTAAGCCTCAAACGGCATCAGCGTGTCGAATGCGCCGATGACCTGGGACTGCCGGACGTCGCGGGCCAGCGAACTGGAGTTCCCGGTCGCGTAGATGCCGGCGAGGAACCACACGATGAGCAACATGGTGAACACCGAGAGGGCAGCCCCGCCGATGTTGTTCAGCTTGACCATCGGGCCCCACGTCACGGCGCCCTGCAGACGGCGTCCGACCATGCCCACCAGCACCTGGCCCAGCGCAGCAAACGCGAAGACGATGGCCAGCGCCGAGAGAGCCTTGGGTAGGCCGTCTGCCCATGAGTCGACGACCTGCGGTGCCAGCCAGAGACCGACGGCGGCACCGGTCAGAAACCCGACCAACGACAGGAGGCCGTAGAGCAGGCCACGGCGCCAGCCGGTAATCGCGAAGATGAGGGCGCCAACCAGCAGCACGATGTCGATGACGCTCATGCGTTGGCTCCTCCTTTTAGGAGATGGTCGGGCTGTAGCTGAAGGAACGGCTACGGACGGTCGAGGTCGTCAGGCAGCGGAACCAGCCGCGAGCCAGGGCTCCACGGCTGTTCCCACCCCCCTAAGTGAATCAGCCGATCGACCAAACCCCCGGTAAAGCCCCACACAAGAAGGCCACGAACTTCGAAAGCTGAGCCGACGTAGCCACTGGGGTGGTGCACCTGGCAGCGCCTGTCGGGGTCGGCGAGCTCAGCAATCGGGATCCGGTGCACCGAGGCGACCTCGGCCGGGTCCTTGGCAA
Source organism: Actinomycetes bacterium (assembly GCA_027117675.1). GTDB lineage: Bacteria > Actinomycetota > Actinomycetes > JAHEKZ01 > JAHEKZ01 > JAHEKZ01. Next base: position 5,401 of record JAJAYM010000123.1, read on the forward strand.
ACACCGGTGTCGGACGCGCCCACCAGCCGAGCACCGGCGTCACCGCGAAACCGCTCGGCGGTATGAACAAGTCTGGAAGAACAGCAACGACCTCGACGCCGCGAGGATCAAGCCCGGTCTCCTCCTCAGCCTCCCGCAGTGCGGTGGCCACCGCGTCGACGTCCGTGGCATCTACCCGACCACCAGGGAAGGCTGGCTGCCCCGCATGCGAGCGCATGTCATGGGCCCGCTCGATGAGAAGAAGGTCTGGTTCACCGTCCTGCTCTCCAAGCAGCACCAGCACAGCCGACCGATGCGCGGCATCCGGCGGGGCGGGGAACCTCGTCAGGTCATCGGCCGACACCTCACGAACTGCGGCCACGAGGGGCGCAATCCACTCGGGGGCCGTCACGGCAGGTCGACCCTCAAGTGCGTCGAAACCAGCTCTCGCATTTCCTCGTACGAGGCGAACGCGCCCGGCAGCACGAAAACGACTTCACCCTCCCTCGACACGAAGAGCGTGGTCGGTTTCGTGATGACCCGGATCTCGCGCCCGAACTCATTCGCAGGGTCGAACACTGACGGGAAGGTGACGTCGAGTTCGGCGAGCAGGGCAGCGGCCGCAGGCGCCTGGTCTTCAGCATCGACGCCAAGGACGTCCACCTTGCCGGTGTCGTGTGCCTGTTGGAGCCACGGCATCTCATCGCGGCAAGGGCCGCACCAACTGGCCCAGACGTTCACCAGGCGCGGGCGTCCGGTAAGGCCAGCCAACTGCACCGCATCGCCCTGACCGAGGCAGGGAAGCTCTAACTCAGGCAGGCCGTCCCCGCGATCGACCGGATCGCCCGACTGCGGACATGGCTCGATCGAAGCGACGGACCCAGCTCCATCGCTAGGCAGCGGTGCCGAGTCACTGCTGCTCGGCTCGACGCGTTCACCGGCTCCTTCATCGGCCGTGCAACTGGTCATGACCATGGCGGCCAGAACACCCACCACCAATACACGCACCACCCGGCGACGCCTCATCAACTGTCCTTGACGAGCGTGGCGGCCACCACCGGATCAGTCGGCCCTTCGCCATACGCGGGGCAAAATGCAGCAACGGGGCACGCCCCGCAGGCCGGCTTGCGCGCGTGGCATCGACGCCGCCCGTGCCAGATCAACCGGTGCGAGAGCAGCGTCCAGTCTTTGCGAGGGAAGAGTGCTCCGACCTCGGCTTCGACTTTTTCGGGGTCGGTCTGCTCGGTCCACCCGAACCGGCGCGCCAATCGTCCGAAGTGCGTGTCGACAGTGATGCCTGGGACGTCGAAGGCGTTGCCGAGGACGACGTTGGCGGTCTTGCGCCCGACACCCGGCAGGGTGACGAGGTCCTTCAAGCGTCCGGGTACCTCACCGTCGAATCGGTCGCAGAGCTGTTGGCCGAGGGTGATGATCGAGTTGGTCTTGGCTCGGAAGAAGCCAGTGGATCGGATCATCTCTTCGAGCTCGACGCGATCAGCTGATGCGTACCCGGCCGCGTCTGGGTACCGCGCGAACAGCGTGGGAGTGACCATGTTGACACGCTTATCTGTGCACTGGGCCGACAAGATCGTCGCCACCAACAACTCCAGTGGCGTCGTGAAGTCGAGTTCGCAGTGCGCATCGGGATAAAGGTCGCCCAGCTCTCTGTTGATCTTGCGCGCACGCCGGACCCGTCCCGTTGGCGTCTCAGCGGCCCAACGGGCAGCAGAGCGGCGGATTCGCGCGGTTGTCACCCATCAAGCCTAGGCGTGGGGGCTCACCTCCACCGTACGGGTGACGCTTCCTCAAGGGTTCAGGCAACTCCGACGATCTCGACCATGACGCAACGACAGGGATCGTGAGAGGACCTCTAATGACCACGCGGTCAAAGGAACGCACAGCGCGAGCGGCAACCCGAGAGGTTCCGCAGCGCAGTGAGGAGTTTGCCCACCTCTCACTGCGGGCCCTCCGCGAACAGCGTCGAACTCTTGGGAACGAGGAGCACCGCGTCTCGTACTGGCGACGGCTGATCCAAGCCCGGATGGACCTCATCGCGCTTTCGGGCGGCGACGACAGCGTCCGCCTCGGGCGGCTGCGGATGGCCTTAGCTGAGACCCGCGTCGGCAGTGGCAGAGGTGCACTGGTCGACATCATGCCGATCGACGACGTGCCACCCCTGCCGGATCTAGCTGGCCTCTGGGCCCGCGAAGCAGACCCCGACGACCCCGAGTCAGTCCGCTCCCTCAAACGCGACCTCGCCTTTGCCGAGCTGCAGCTGTCGGCGTACCGCGCCGCCCTGCACCGACGACTGGCCGGAACAACCGGTGAGCTGATCGCCCGCTACCGCGAGGAACCTCGCCTGGCCCTCACCGCACTACCAATCCCACCGGACGAGCTGATCTGACGAGGCAGCGTCCCCGGACGCCCCAAAATACTGCAATCTCCCCTAGCCTGGAGTGCACGTCGGGTGCCGATTATCGAATCTGTGCGACCGACGCCGAACCGGAGGTAACTGCGTGGACGACGACGTCCTGCGGCGGACGCCGCTCTTTGCGGCACTCGACGATGCGGCAGCCGCAGCACTGCGGGCCACCATGAGCCACGAGACGGTCGCCCGCGGCGCCGTCGTCTTCTCTGAAGGTGAGCCAGGCGACCGGCTTTTCATCATCGTCGACGGCAAGATCAAACTCGGACAGACCTCAGGTGACGGTCGAGAGCAAGTGATGGCCGTGTTCGGCCCAGGCGCGATGTTCGGTGAGCTCTCGCTGTTCGACCCCGGCACCCGCACCTCCACCGCGTCAGCAGTCACCGACTCGGTGCTGCTCTCACTGAGCCAGCGCGACCTTCGACCGTGGCTCACCGGACGCCCCGAGGTCGCTGAGGCGCTACTGCAGGCACTGGCGCAACGGCTGCGGCGGACCAATGAGGCGATGGCCGATCTGGTCTTCAGCGACGTGCCCGGGCGCGTCGCCAAAGCGCTCCTCGACCTGTCCGAGAAGTTTGGTCAACCACAGCCGGACGGCAGCACCCTTGTGACGCACGACCTGACGCAAGAAGAACTGGCGCAACTAGTCGGTGCCTCACGCGAGACGGTCAACAAGTCGTTGGCCGACTTCGCCTCACGCGGATGGATCCGGCTTGAGGCGCGTTCGGTGATCTTGCTGGACGCCGAACGCGTCACCCGCCGTGCCGGCTAGCCACCGCGCAGGGGTTCGGGCCGTTCGGCAGGTACGAGAGCTAGCCCCGAAATTAGCCCGGCGGATTCAAGAATTTAGGGCTAAGTCTCGTACGCGCGAGTTAGCGGTGCAGGGCGTCGGCGGCGCGCGCGTTGCCGGTCGCTGACAGGTACTCCAGCTGCGCCTGAACCTGGGCGACAACGACATCCCGCAGCGCCGGGCCCGGCAAGCCGTAGACAGCGGCCACAATCTCGCCAACGGTCGACGAACCCGCGTCCAGCACGTTGCTGATCTGGTCGAGCCGTTTTGCGCGGTGTGCGATGAGGGTGTCAAGGGCCGGGAGCCCCCACAGAACCAGTGGTCCATGACCGGGCAGCAGCGTCAGCGACGCGCCGGCTGCCGCAAGGTCACGCAAACGCTTCAGTGATTCGAGATAAGGACCGACGCGGCCATCGGGCCAGGCGATCAGCGACGACCCTTCGCCCAGGATGGTGTCGCCCGTCAGCAGCGCACCGTCGCGCGGAACGTGCAGGCAGACCGAGTCTGCGGTGTGACCAGGAGTGGCCATCACCTGCAGCACCAGACCATCAACGTCGATCTGCTCGCGATCCTGCAGCGAAACAGTGCCGCGACACCAGGCCGGGTCGAGCGCGCGTACCGGCGCCCGGGTCTGTGCGTGCAGCGCGTCCACCGCGCCTGAGTGGTCGGCGTGCCCATGCGTCAGCAAGATCAACGCTACTTCACACCCGGAACGCTCGACCTCGGCAAGCACCGCGTCGACGTGCGCATCGTCAGCTGGTCCGGGATCGACAACGACGCACCGTTCGGCGTCCGGCTCGAAGAGCACCCAGGTGTTGGTTCCGGTGAGCGTGAGCACGCTGGGATTGGGCGCCGTGATGCACCGCGCTCGTTGGGGCTCGACTCCTTCGACCGGTTCGATCATTCGGTCACCGCCTCGATGTGGGTGGGAGCGGCCGCTAACGCGGACGCAACGTCGTCGAACATCGTCAACGACGTCAGGGTGCTGATGGTAGGCGGCCACATGGGCAACGCGCCCGCAGCAAAGGCATCTACAGCGGCACGGAGGACGAACCACTGGCCGGACGCGACCTCACCGGTGAGCGGTTCAGGGGACGCCCCCGCCGGACAACGCGCCAGGTAGAAGCGGGCGTCAAACCTGCGGGTATCGCCGGGAGGAGTCACCCAGCGGCCCCACGGCACCAGCGAATCCGCAGCAAGACGGACGCCGCTCTCTTCCCACGTTTCGCGAACCGCGGCAGCAAGGTGGCCGCGCACGACGTCGAAGTCGCGATCACCCCACACCGAAGCATCGGCGGAGACGTCGTGCGTCACGGTCGACGCGTCCTCGTCGTCATCAACTTGCCCACCGGGGAACGCAAACATCCCGGCGGCGAAAGCCAGGGTGGTCGCACGCTGCTGAAGCCATACCTCGAGCCCATCGGCACCATCGCGCAGCAAGACGACCGTGGCAGCGGGCCGGATCGGCATCGACTCGATCACGCCACCACCGGCCGCGGCACGAAGGGCTTGGCCAGCAGGTCGGCGAACCGTGCCAGGATCGGTGACACGACAG
>JAJAYM010000124.1 GCA_027117675.1 Actinomycetes bacterium
CCACCACTGGGGGCGTTGGGCGCCCCTGTAGAGCGCGTCGTACCCCGCCACCGCGTTGAGCGCCCCTCCAACTCGGTAGGTCAGCACGAACGGCTCCGCACCCACAATCGTCACGCCCGGGGCGCCGACCCGGATCGACAGCACATTCCCCTCCTGCGACACCTCAAGGTCGGTCGGTGCGCCGGACGGGCTGGTCACCCTGATGTCATCGACGGCGACCACCCGGTCGTAGCTTTCATCAATGGTCGTCTGCGAGCTCTCCGGGGTGAACGTCTCAGTGACCGGGTACCGGTTCGGGATGATTCGGTAGATGCCGTGGCTGTCGTCGGTGAACGTGTAGTTGATCCGCTCGGCGACATCAAGCGAGCCGTCGGCATTGATCTCAATGGTCACGTCGTACTGGCTGATGTACCCATCGCCAGCTGCTGCTGAGGCTGGGGACGTCAGCACCAGCATCAGCATCAGGGACCCCAGTACCGCCACCACGGAGGCCGCACCGGCGGAGCCCCTCACTCGACCCCGCATCTGACTCCGTCCACTCAGTCGTTCACCCAGCCCCGTCGCGGCCTCGGTGGGCCACGGCGCGGTCAGCATCACGCTTTGCCTCCCGCTCAGCTAACGAGTGTCGCTTGTCGTAGGACTTCTTGCCGCGCGCAACGCCGATCTCGACCTTGGCGTAACCGTCCTTAAAGTACAGCGCAAGCGGCACGATCGTCAGACCGCTCTCCAGAGTTTTCGCGTTGAGCTTGCGGATCTGGTCGCGGTGCAGCAGAAGTTTGCGGACCCGACGGGGTTCGTGGTTGGTCCAGGTGCCCTGCGTGTACTCAGGGATGTGGACGTTGTGGAGCCACACCTCGCCCCCCTTCAGCGCTGCATAGCCATCCACGAGGGACGCCCGGCCTTCCCGCAACGACTTCACCTCAGTTCCGGTGAGCACGAGGCCCGCTTCGTAGGTGTCGTCGATGTGATAGTCGTGCCGCGCCTTCCGGTTCTGGGCAACGAGGACACGCCCCTTCTCGCGGGTCATCGCTAGCCTTCGTCCGTCACGGGCAAGGCGGCGGTCAAGCCACGCAACACCTCGAGCGCTCGCTGCTCGGCGACATCAGGAGTCGACGCAGCATCGACAAGTACATCTGGCTCGATGCCTCGACCGTCGATGACTCGACCGGCTGGCGTCAGGTAGCGACCGATGGTGAACTCGATCGCCGAGCCATTCGGTAGCACGATCGGCTCCTGAACCGAACCCTTTCCATACGTCCGCGATCCCACAACGACAGCCCGATTCCGGTCCTGCAGGGCCGCGGTCACGACTTCAGCGGCACTTGCCGTTCCGCCGTCAACAAGAACAACCACCGGGACCGTGGTGTTGCCCTGCCCCAGTGCCTCGAGCACTCGATCGGGCGCATCCCGCTGCTCGTACGACACCACTGGGCCTCCGTCGAGAAAGGCCGATGCCACCTCAACGGCCTCGTCGAGCAACCCACCGGGGTTGCCTCGAAGATCGAGCACCACGCCGCCAGCATAGGTAGCTGGGTCGCCGGCGATGGCCTCACGGACGCGGCGCCCGACCCCACGGGTGAACGTTCGGATATCGATCCGGGTGACGCCGTCGGCGAGCTGTTCCACAGTGATGTCGGAGGTAGTGAGCACCGAGCGGGTGAGTACCACCGTCGAAACAACACCCTCGCGAATAGCACTGACTGAGACCTCGGTGCCGCTGACGCCACGCAATCTCTGGACCACTTCGCGCACCGACCCACCTGAGGTCGGCCAACCGTCAACCGAAACGATCACATCGCCGGGAGCCATGCCGGCATTGGCAGCGGGAGAGCCCGCCTGGACACTGCCCACCACCACCCCGATCCGCCCCGCCCGCACCCACAGCCCGACTCCTGAGTAACGGCCTTCAAGGGCGTCCTCAAACGAGGCGTACTCGCTGGGGTCGTAGTACGACGACCACCGGTCGCCCAACGACTTGAGCATTCCTTCAACGGCGGCCCGCTCCAGCTCGGCCCGATCGACTGGCTCAGCGGCCGACTCCTCAATCCGGTCGGCCGCCGCGTCGATCACTCCACCTGTTGACGACGAGCTGCCCATGACACCGGTGACCACCCCCGCGCCGTACGAAACGCCGACAGTCAGCACAGCCGCGCACCCCACTGCGATGCGACGCGCCAAAGGAGACATGCCCGCCAGTCTAAGGGCGACCTCGGCTCGAGTTCGGCCCATGCACCCGCCCATGCACTCCGGGCCGACCCAGCATCACGTTCAGGTGGAGGGTCAGGGTCAGGGGCAGAACTCAGATTGCGGGGTCTTTACTCCCCCGAACCAACCCATCGGGTCATGTGGAACACCGTTGATATGAACCTCGAAGTGCAGGTGCGAACCGGTGGAGTAACCGGTGGAGCCCACGTAGCCGATCACCTCGCCCTTGGCGACCCGGTCACCTTGGGCTACGGCGAAGCCAGACTGGTGAGCATAAAAGGTGGCGAGGCCGTTGCCGTGGTCGATCAGCGTGTTGTTGCCGTACGGGCCGCCGTTGTCTGCCTCAACGCGGATTACCGTGCCAGCCCGCGCGGCGATGATCTCCGTTCCACTGGATGCGGAGATGTCGATCCCAGTGTGACAACTGCGGTACCCGTAAACCGGGTGGGTGCGCCATCCAACGCCGCCGCCAGCTGAGAACCCAGGGAGCGGCCAGATCAACCGACCGGTAGCCGTGCCCGTTGACGCCGACTGGGCGATCTCTGCCGCCAGCGCCACCTGTGCTGCCTCCAGGTCGGCGAGTCGCTGCTCTTCGGCGGCCCGCTCCTCCTCGGCGATGCTAAGGGCGTCCGCGCGCTGGCCGATCAGGTTCTTGACTGCGCGCTTAGCCTCACGCGCCTCGTCGGCGAGGCTGGCGAGCTCGTCGACTTGCTTCTCCGCCTCCGCTTCGGTCGCGGCGATGGCTTCCTCAGTCACCTGCATTTGCTGTTCGCGTGCGGCGAGTACCGACTTGTCGGCGTTGAGCCGGTCAATGATCTCCGACTGGGACTCAGTGACCGACTGGGTGGCCATCACACGTTGGACAAAGTCGGTGGGCGAGTCCGCGTCGAGCACAACCTGCAGCTCGGCATAACCACCGGTTTGGTACTGGTAGCGCACGATCCGGGCAATAAGGGTTTCCGAACGAGTGATGCGGCGCTGCGCTGCCGCTATTTCGGCCTGCACCTTCTCTTGTTGAGCCCGCAGCTCACGGAGTTGCTGGCGGATCAACGCTAGGCGCTCGCGCGCGCTGGTGAGCCGGCCGGCCGCAGCCGAATAGGCAGCGCGAGCCCCTGGCAGTTGAGCCCGGGCTGCGACGAGGTCAGCGGCCGCGCGTTGCAGACGCTGTGACGCGCCCTCGAGCGCCGACTCGGTCTCCGCGATCCGCTCGTCGAGCTGGTCGGCCTTGTCGGTGAGGTCATCGGCCGACGCCGGGGCCAGGAGTCCAGCCAGGAGGGCAGCCATCGCCACACCAGCCGCTAACGCAGCACGAACTCGCACGATCGACACCCTCCTTCCCTCCTGCATCGGATCAACCCTCGAGGTACTTCACACCCGAAGGTACTTCAGCAACGTGAGATACGAGACCACAATGGAGACGAGCAGCCCGATCGACATGACAATTCCGCAGGTGACGAAGACATGGCTCCACTCAATCCAGCTCGCCTCGTTGAAAGCGAACGATTCGCGGAAAAGCTGATCGATGAGCAGGTACTTGCCCACTATCAGGGCAGCACACGCCAGCAGCCCCCCGACAAATCCGGCAAATGCCCCCTCCAGCAGGAACGGAAGCTGGATATATAGGTTGGAGGCCCCGACCAGACGCATGATGGATGTTTCACGTCGCCTGCTGAACGCCGCTACCCGGATCACCACCACGATCAGCAGAACCGTGGCGATCAGAGCGACGAAGGCAACCATCAAAGCACCGAGCTGAAATCCGTTGAGCACGTCGAACACGGTGTCGAAGAAGGACCGCATGTCCACGACGTTCTCAACCCCTGGCCGACCCTCAAAGGCACTGGCCACGATGTTGTAGTCCTTCTCCGGGTTGACGAGTGTGGCGCGGAACGATTCCTGGAGATCGTCGGCGCTGATGTTGTCGGCGATCTCCGAACTAGCAAACTGCTCCTGGAAGCGCTCGAAGGCGTCCTGCTTGGACTCGTAGAAGACGTCATCCACCTGCGGAAGCTCGTTGAGGTCCTGCTGGATCTGGAGCCGCTGGGCGTCGGTGATAGCTCCGTCAGGGCAGGTGGCCCGATCGCTGTCGATGTCACGACAGAGGAAGAGGGATACCTCCACCTTTCCGAGCCAGAACTTCTGCATCTCGTTGATCTGCTGGCGAATGAGGTTAGCGGTGCCCAACAGGGCCAGGGCGATACTGATGACCAGCACCGCAGCCACGGTCATGGTGAGGTTGCGGCGCAGGCCGGTAGCGGCCTCGCTCACGACAAGACTGATTCGCATGGTGTCCTTCCGCCCTCAGCGGGCGAAGCCGTAGACGCCGCGCGCCTGGTCGCGCACGAGCAGGCCGCGTTCCAGCTCGATGACCCGGCGGCGCATCTGGTCGACGATGTCGGCGTCGTGGGTAGCCATCACCACCGTCGTACCGGTGCGATTGATGCGGTCGAGCAGCTTCATGATGCCAACACTGGTGTGCGGGTCGAGGTTTCCGGTTGGCTCGTCAGCGATCAGAATTACTGGTCGATTGACGAAAGCTCTCGCGACCGCGACGCGCTGCTGTTCGCCTCCGGAGAGCTCACCCGGGTATCGGTCCTCCTTGCCGGCTAGACCCACAAGTTCGATGACCTCCGGCACCACCTTCGCAATCAGGTGACTCGGACGTCCGGTGACCTCCAGCGCAAAGGCCACGTTCTCGTGAACCGTCTTGTTGGGCAGCAGGCGAAAGTCCTGGAAGACCGTGCCGATTTGGCGCCTGAGCTGGGGGACCTTCCAGTTCGAGAGGCGCGCGATGTCCTTACCCGTCACGTAGACCTGGCCGGACGTGGCCCGTTCCTCGCGCAAGATGAGCCGCAGCAGCGTCGACTTGCCCGACCCCGATGCGCCTACCAGAAAGACGAACTCAGCCTTGTCGATCTCCAGGGTCACATGATCGAGGGCAGGCCGGGCCTGCGAGGGGTAGACCTTCGTGACGTCGTCCAACCTGATCATGGGGTATCCCGGCCGGGTCGGGGACAGGGGGAAGACGGGCGCGAGGGCCCGTGCGGCCGAGAGTGACAGTCTACGGGCCGAGCGGCGGCGCTTAGGTCACCCCGGGTGCCTGCGCGTGGCGGCGCTCCGATGGGCCCCTGGCCAGCACGGCGACAGGCCGGGGACATGGTGAAGGGGTGCGGCCCTCGCCACACCCCTTCACCCGCTCGTCGCGGGAGCGTTGAGTGCCTAGTGCTTGCGGTGGTACGTGGCCGGAATCAGTCGCCCTGGCCCGAGGAGCAGCAGGACGCCAACTCCGATGAGCAAGAGTGAGATCCCGATCGCACCGGCCACCGGCGCGCCTGGACCCGTCTTCGGCAGGGCAGCAGCACCCGAACTCTCAATCTCGGTGGCCTCAGGAGACCCGTTCGACGGAGCTGACCCAGTCGACTCAGACTCACTCGGCGAAGCTGACCCAGTCGACTCAGACTCGCTCGGCGACGGCTCATCCGTCGACTCAGACTCACTCGGCGACGGCTCATCCGTCGACTCAGACTCACTCGGCGACGGCTCCTCACTCGAGGAAGCGGGCGCGCTGGAGGAAACCGGCGGGCTGGAGGATTCCTCGCCATCGCAGACGATGATGTGGCTGATCGCCTTGTCGCCGCCCTTGCCGCCCGGGTCAAAGGTGAAGTTGCCGTTGGTGTCAGCCCATACCGTCTCGCCGGCCGAGGCGTTCTCGAACAGCGTGTTGGTGTAGGGGTCAACGTTCTTCGAAGCGGCCTTCACCACAACGAGTGCGTAGTCCTGGGTGAGGACGTAGG
>JAJAYM010000125.1 GCA_027117675.1 Actinomycetes bacterium
GAGTTTCATAGTGTGATTTCTCTCCCAAGGTGGGCGGCTCGTCCCCTGAGCCGGCTGCGCGACCGTAACCTGCCGCGGTCGCTCCCCGTGACCTGGAACACAAAAATCCACCCAATGGTCACCCCCGCGCCGCACACTTATAACTGAACGTGACCCTGCCGCTACTGAACAGCCGTTTCGGTGTCGGTAGTCAGGACGACGGCAAGAACGCCAACCCGTTGCCCATAAAGCGTTCGCAGGCGCACCCGCTGGGGTTCGCCACCTTGTACATGTCCTTGCGCGACCACGTCTGCGCCGAACGAGTCCAAAGCGTCGTCGACCCACCACCGTCGAGCTCGTAGGCGTTCGTCATACCGAGTGACTTCGCGATGTTCGCGGCGTTCGCCAAGCCGAATCCACCGGTGCGCAGCAACACTCCGTTGATCACCTCGAGCTTGGATCCAGGCACGGTGAAGGAGCGCCACCGGCCCTTGTCGTCCCATCCGACGAACGTGCGCGGGCGCGCCGACATTGCTGACGAAGTCGCGGCGTACGCCCGGCATCCCAAGGGTGCTGGCTTACCGCCTTCAACGATCGGCAGCCCGCGGCCGACGGCAGTGGTCAACTTGACCCCGGTCGTCGTCGACTGGTTCGCATTGACCCTCACGGTGGTGCCTACTGGCACTCCTGCTGCCGACGATGCTGAGTTCTTCGAGAAGGCGATGACTCGAGTTCCAGCCGCCACCGGGTCGCCCCGCTGGCCAGCGTTTCGCCGCCCGGTACGGATCGTCACGATCTCGTTCGCGATGTTCAGCCCCCACTCGCCCGTTCCCGCTGGCCGCGGATAGTCCGCCTTGCCGTCCGAGCGCTTGATCGGGCTCCAATCGGTCGTGTAGATGTTGACCCCACCGCCCAGTACTTGATGCCAGTTCATCGAGCGCAGCTTGACCTTCGGCGCACCGGTGACCTGCGCCTGAATCCAGCCACGGACGCCCATGAAACCGCCGAAGGGCTTCATGGCGGTATCGACGCCGATGACCCGCTGTCGCCGGAACGTCCCCCTGATGACCTTGCCGTCGCGCACCATGGGGCCGCGTACCATCTCGATGTCGGACTCGTAGCGGATGTCGGGAACGATGAAGAAATCGCCGTTGATGCTGCCAAGGGCTCTCGGTGCCTGCGCCTTGGTCATCGACCCGATTGCTTCGCGTTCGCCGATTCGCCTATGGATGAGAGACGGGTAGGCGCCAGCGGGGAAGGTGGTCATGATCACGTTGCCCTTGTGGTCGTACTGGCCAACCTCCGACCCCTTGGCGGTTGCGAAGTAATACCTGGACATGCCATTACCGGCGAAGGTGGCGGTCTTGTCGAGCCGGGTGTGCACCGTGATCCGGCACGGCACAGCACCTTCAGCTGCAGGTGGAACAGCCACCAAGAGGGTGGCCGTCACTGCACCAACCCCCAGCAGCGCAGCGCCACGAACACCAGCGGTGGACGTCAGGTACATGGGTGAACTCTCCTCGCAGCCGCGGCTCGACCCGAGCCTTGCCGTGCGACCGTAACCCAAACCCGCCTTTCGACATGACGTGCGGCGCGCCACTCAGGGCAGGAAAACCAGCCCGTTCGACATGGCCCGCTGGCAGGCACACCCTCCGGGGTTCGAGACCCCGTAGAGGTCTTGACGCGTCCACTGCGTGCTGCTGCGCGTCCAGAGCGATGTCGACCCACCGCCATCGAGCTCGTAGGCGTTCGCCATGCCGAGCTTCTTGGCAATGTTCGCCGCATTGGCGAGCCCAAAGCCTCCAGTGCGCTGGAGGACACCGTTCGGATCCTCGACCTTCGCTCCCGGCACCGTGAAGGCCCGCCAGCGTCCCCTGTCGTCCCAGCCGACGAAGGTCCTGGGCCGAGCCGCCTTCGCACCGGACGACTGGGCGTACGCCCGACAGCCCAGCGGCGCCGGCCTGCCGCCCTCGACGAGCGCAAGGCCGCGTCCGACGGCGGTCTGCAGCTTGACCCCAGAGCTGGTCTGCTGGCGTACCGCGACCTTGACTTTGGTTCCCACCACGACGTCATCAGCGACGGCCGCGGTCTCCGGCGAGAACGCGAGCACACGGCTGCGAGCCGCGACGGGTGCGCCGAGTGATGTGGCGTTCTGCGACGAGGTGCGGATCGACGTGATCTTGTTCCGTGAGTTCAGCACCCACTCTGCGGCTCCGGCCGGACGCGGGTACGCCGCCTTGCCATCGGATCGTTTCACGCTGCTCCACTGGGTGGTGTACAGGTTCACGCCACCATTGAGGAGCTTGTGCCAGTTGACCGAGCGGAGCGCGAGTCGTGGAGCCCCGGTGACCATCGCCTGTGCGGAACCGCGGACGGCGAGCGTGCCGCCGAAGGGCAGCAGCGTTGAGTCGGTGCCCACGACGCGCAACGGCTTGTTCGAGCCGCGGATGATCTTCCCGTTCGTCACCATCGAGCCACGCGCCATCTCGATGTCGCTGGCGTACTGGATGTCGGCGAAGACAAAGAAGTCGCCATTGATCGCGCCAAGGGCCGTCGGGGATTGGCTCTTGGCCATCGACCCGATCGTCTCGCGTTCGCCGATCTTCCGGTGGATCAGCGAGGGACTGGCGCCCGTCGGGAAGATCGTCATGATGACGTTCCCGGCGTGGTCGTATTGACCTACTGCGGAACCCTTGGCTGTTGCGTAGTAGTTCTTGACCAGTCCGCCGCCCTCGAAACTGGTGGTCTTGCCGAGCCGAGTGGTCACTTCGATCTTGCAGGCTCTGGCCGCGTCGGCAGGCTCGGGCACCGTGACGAGGAGAGCTGCGGCGACCGCGCTCGCTCCCAGCACAGCGGTCGTGCGCAATCCGATGCTGACTGACATCTGGCTCTCCAATGTTCCCGGCCGTCCCCTGGCCGACCCGCAGACGATAGCCCACTCCGCACGTGTGGGGGCCGAGTTCGATGACTCTTACCCGGTTGACCCGACCTGGCCCGTTTGCCACGTACGCTGAACTGGTGAGGTGGCAACGAGGGCGCGCGACAGCGGTGTTGGCCGTGCTTGCGGTGCTGACAGTGCTGACGGTGGGTGGCTGCGGGTCCGACCCTGACTCCACCGGTGAGGACCCGGCCGCGAAAGAGACGCCAACGCCTACCGCCACCTCGACGCGCTCGAATGCGCCAACCCCGTGCCTCGGAGATGCCGACGATACAGACGACACCGTGCACCCGCCCAACTCCAGCCCAGGAACGCAGGGATACCTCGGTCTTTCGGAGTCGGAGGCCAAGAAGTACGCCGGGCAGATTGGCCAAGAGGTCCGGGTCGCCGGTCGCGATGGTGAGTGCTTCGCGCTGACCATGGACTACAGCCCCGAGCGAGTGAACCTCTATCTCGAGAATGACGAGGTCGTCGCAGCGACCATTGGCTGACTAAGGCAAGATCTGGCCATGACCTCCTTCACCGCAGACGACGTCAGCGCAGTTACCGCCAACGTCGAGGGGATGCGCGACACGCTCATCACCCTCTCCCACGAAATTTCCGCCGACCCCGAACTCTCCTACGACGAGCATCGCGCGGCTGCCCGCTGTGCGGACCTGCTGGAGCAGAACGGGTTCGAGGTTGAGCGCGCGAGCTACGGACAGCCCACCAGCTTCGCCGCCCGACTCGGCAGCGGTGACACACACATCGTCATCTGCGCCGAGTACGACGCGTTGCCCGGTGTTGGACATGCGTGCGGCCACAACATCATTGCCGCGTCCGGGCTGGGCGCCGGAATGGCACTCGCACCCCTGCTGGACGCCGCCAACATGCGCCTCACCGTGCTCGGCACACACGCAGAAGAGGTCGGCGGCGGCAAGGTCGAGCTGATCGACGCCGGCGCGTTCGATGACGCCGACGTCGCGCTCATGATGCACCCGACCCCCTACGACGACTACGGGCCCAAGAGCCTCGCCTGCGAGGAGTGGATCGTCGTTCACAAAGGGAGGGCGTCGCACGCATCCGGCGCCCCAGAACTTGGCCTGAATGCGCTCGACGGAGTCATCGCCGGATACAACAACATCTCTTTGCTGCGTCAGTCATTCCGGAAGTACCAGCAGGTGCACGGCGTCATTGTCGACGGCGGCAAGGCACCCAATGTGATCCCAGAACGAGCCGAGGCGTCCTACTATCTGCGCGCAGTCAACTCCGAAGACCTCGAGGATCTGCGCACCAGGGTGCGCGCGTGTCTAGAAGGTGCAGCAACAGCCACCGGCACGACGGTCGAGATCAGCGTCAACGGCTACGTGTACGAGTCATTGAAACCGCACGAGAAACTCGTCGCCACGTTCACCGAGGCGTGCGACGCCATCGGGCGCGAGTTCTTCCCCGACCCGAGCGGCGAAGAGCTCGGTGGATCCACCGACTTCGGCAACGTAAGCCAACGCATCCCGGGGCTACACGCCGACCTGGCGGTGTACTGCTCTCCAGCGGTCAACCACCAGCACGAGTTTGCCGCTGCCTGCATCTCCCCCGATGGCGACAAATCGATGCTGGACGCTGCGAAGGCTCTGGCGTTGACTGCCCTCGCCGTCGCTGCCGACCCGGCAATGGTCAAGCAGTAGTTGCCCTACTCCTTGGAACGCCGCGCGAGATAGACGGTGTTCGTCGCTTCCCGACCCTCGAGGGCACTGTCGAAGGTGACTACCTCGGCGCGGACGTCGGTGAAGGCTGTTGCGAGCATCGCCTCGTACGCGGCATCGGGTGGATCATTCGACCACAGGCTGAAGATGCCGCCTGGGCGTAGGTGCCCAGCGAGACGTTGCACACCCTGCGGCTCATAGAAGCCGGCGTGGCTGGGATGCAGCAGTTCCCGTGGCGAGTGGTCGATGTCGACGATCACCGCGTCGAACGCTCGCTCTGGCGCGTCCGCGTCGAAGCCGTCACCGGCTGCCAGCGCGAAGAAGTCAGCGTGCACCAAACGGCATCGGGAGTCGGAGGTCAACGCCTCTCCCAACGGCAGCAGGTGTCTTTGATGCCAGCTGATCACTTCAGCTAGCGCGTCCACCACAACCAGTGAGCGCACTCGCGGATCGGCGAGCACGGTGTGCGCGGTGTAGCCGAGACCGAGCCCGCCGACGACGACGTCCAGCCCCTCACCGTCCAGCCCCGTACCGTCCAGCCCCGTACCGTCCAGCCC
>JAJAYM010000126.1 GCA_027117675.1 Actinomycetes bacterium
GGTTGGCCCAGGTGCCGAGGCTCGCCGAGTCGGTGAGCCAGTCGTGCAAGGCGTGCTCGAGCAGGTCGGCGTCCGGGAAGAAATGACGTAGCGCTTGCTCAAGGTCTGAACGGTTGGACGGATCGAAGCCGGGGGTGGGCCACCCGAACCCGACGACGAGGGTGTCGTCGCGGGCGGTGCGGTCGCCATAGAGCCAGTTGACGCCGTGGCCGCGACCGAACGCGAGGGCGCGGTGCGGGACGCCGCGGGTGAGCAGCCACACCTTGAACGCCTTGCCGGCGCTGCAGCCGAATGCGTCTTCGAGCCGGTCAGGGAGTGACGGGGTGAAGCGGATGTCTGGGTACGTGTTGACTGGCACGGCCATCACGACGGCCGAGGTGGTGAACGCCGAATGCGCGGTGCGCAGGCTGACCGAGTCGTCGTCGTGGAACACCTGCGCGACCGCTTGGCCGAACTCGACGTCGACGCCGTCGGTGGCGGCCATCGCCATTGCGAGCGCGCTCCATCCGGGGTCTGGGGCGTATCGCAGGTACCCCATGTCGCCGATCGGACCCTCTGATGTCATCGCGCCGAGGATGCCGTCGACGCACCCAACGGCTGGGTCGCCCCCTCCGGTGATCGACCACCATCCGCGGGCCAGATCGCGCACGGGTTCTGGGGCGTTGATCGCGTCGAGGTATCCGTCCAGGGAGAGGTCGAAGTGCGGGTCTTCGGTGCCGGACGCCATCGCCCCCGCGTCGTCGCTCATTCGCTGCAGTGCTGTCGCGCTTGCTGCGTCGTCAGCGGCGAACGGTGAGTCAAGGCGCAACCGCCCGCCGGTGTACCAACGCGTCGACGACACTGGCTCGAACTCGCGGACGCCGATGCCGTAGCGCGCGAGCTCTTGCGGGACCAGTGGCTGGTGTTCGGTGAACCACGCGCCGCCGAGTTCGACCGAGAGGTCGGTTCCAGGAAAGGTGGACGTCCACCCGCGTCCGGCGACTCGGTCACGCGCCTCGAGGACGAGCACCCGACGTCCGGCGTCTGCGAGGTCGCGAGCAGCGCGCAGACCGGCAAGACCGGCCCCGACCACGATGACGTCGTGCTGGGTGCTGGTGGACATGGCTGCCTCCCTTGGAAGAGGGGACGACCTTAACCGTATCAAGATACGAGAATCAAGAGCTCCGCAGACTGGGCGTCAAGATCACGTCACCGGTGGAGACGCAGTTTGTGCACCATGACCCAGGTCAGCGCGGTACACGCTGCTGTGATCACGCCGATCGGTCCTAGCAACTGCCACGCTGGCTCGTTGCCGCGCGCGTCGGCGACGAACACCGTGGCCAGGACCGGCAACCCGGTGATCGCCAGGAAGATGAGCATCGCTGGTGCAGCGGCGTAGCCGAGTGCGCGCCGCTGCCACAGCGATCCCCCCACGATCGCGACAGCTGGAAGGAAGAAGGCGAGGTCGAGCACGTGGACGGGGTTGGTCGGCAGGTTGACGTCGGTGGCTGCCGTTGGAGCTGCGCCGTCCACCAGTGCGGGGACGATGTCAGAGAGCCACAGGAACGCGAAGAGAACGGCGGTAAGCATGAGGAAGCCGGCCGCGAGCCGTTGCTTGCGGAGGTCGAGCGCATTGCCGACCGCGTTCGCATCAAGGCTCAGCGACCCGCCGACGAGAGCGAAGATCGACGTGCCGAGGGCGGCGACCCAGAGCAGGAAGAGCGGTCCGAAGTGGATGGAGAAGGTGTAGATGAAGTAGTTGTAGACGGTGAACGTGAGGAAGCCGAGCCACACCAGATAGGACGCGGCGGAGCCGCGGAGCGCCTGCCAGGTGAAGAAGGCCATCAGCGGCATGACGATCGCCAGGTTGACGACGTCCTGTGCAATCGCCTGGTCGATGAAGAACTCGGTCTCGGCGCCGTAGAAGCGCTGGACGTCGAGAAGAGCGATCACGCTACCGATCGCACCTAGTGCCGCGGTGGCGAGGGAGAGGCGCAGCCACGGTGCCGGGTCGCGATGGGTGATGCCCGAAAGGCCGGTCTCGGCGGGGCCCGCTACTAGCGCAACGCCTGGGCTGATCGGAACAGTGGCTTGGTGGGCGACGGGGTTTGCCTGGTGTGTCGTGGTCATATCGCCAGCGTGCGCCCGCCGTCCGGCGTCCGGTAGTGGCCTTGGTCCTGCGTACGGAGGCCTAGCGGATCCCGGTGTCGAGCAGGAACTCCGCCTCGACGTCGTCGCCGGCTTCGAGAGTGAACGTCTCGACGTCCTGCGACGGCAGCCCCTCTGCAGCCTCTGCTCTTACCTCGACAACGCCCTCAGGGGCGGCGAGCTCGAAGCGGCCGTCGGCGTCCGTCGTCGTGGACGCCACGACCTCGCCCTCCTGCAGCACTTCGACTGTTGCTCCAACCGCTGGGGCGGGAGGGCAAGGGGAGTCGAGGGTCTCGACCGGACACGTGGGGCCCTGCTCGACGATGCCGCTGACGGTGGCCACAAGGTCTGCTTCGTCAGCACCGCACGCGGTGAACGCGGCGAGCCCGATAGCGGCTGCGACGATGGCGCGGTAGAAGTGCATAGCGGTTGGACGCCGGGTCGTCACGAGCCGTTCCCGGTTTCGTGGACTCGTGCCAGAC
>JAJAYM010000127.1 GCA_027117675.1 Actinomycetes bacterium
GGCGGGCTGGGCGACGCCCTGCTGACCGAGGCGCGTCTTGACCTCGTCCAGAATCGGCCCGAGCTCGAGGAAGAGTCGGCCGTTCGCGATCTACAGAACCTCTGAGGTGTCCTGTCCGGTGATGTACGCCACTGCGGACGACGAGGCCTGTCGGTTGACCGCGCGCCACAGCACGTCGAAGCGGTCACTCTCGAGGGCCTTGACGACGAGGTCTCGGGTGGTCGACTCGACCTGACCGGTGCCGGACCTGCTGCAAAGGCAAGCTGCGGAGGCAAGTTGTCTTGCAACAGGGTCTCGACGTCGACCTGAGCGAAGATCTCAGCGGTAATGGCGTCTGCGACGTCGTCGATGACCGGTTGGCTCTGCGCCAGCGGAGCAACCGTCTCGACGTACCGGTCGGTGTTGAGCAGGGTGTTCCGCGTCCAGACAGCCAGCCCAGCTGTGGGCACCAGCAGGAAGCCCAACGCCATCAAGACGACCACAGCGGTCGAGCGCACCCAGCCGACTGCGTGCGAAGGGTGATCCTCGCGGAGGTTCTCGTTCTCCGTCCGCAGGTGCTCGATCTCAGCGCGCGCCTGTTCGAGCTCGCGGTCAGTGCTCTCAGCCATCTCGGCCCTCTCGAGGATCAAGTCGCAGAACTGCGCGGTCGATTTACCATCGTGAGCATCGTGCCAGGGCCTCGTACCCCGACCCTCCAGATCCGCATCCTGGTCCTGCTTCTGGCCGCCTCCCTCCCGCTGGCCTTCGCGACGTGGCAGCGCCTCCAGCCGCCATCGGACCGACCCACGCAAACGTCTTCAAGCGGGCAACGTCTGCTCTTGCCGACGATGAGGGTTCCGGCCGACCCCAACTACGCGTTCATTCAAACCCAGCCCGACTCGACCCAGCCAGTCGCCTACGACCCGTGCCGCCCCATTCACTACGTCGTCCAACCCAGCGGCGCCCCGGCTGGCGGACTTGAGCTGCTCCCCATGGCGCTGGCTGACGTATCAGCAGCCACCGGCCTACAGTTCATCAGCGACGGCGTCACCGACGAGGTGCCATCAACGTCCCGGTCGAACTACCTTCCCGACCAATATGGTGACCGCTGGGCTCCGGTGCTCATCGCCTGGAGCACACCAGCTGAGTTCCCCGAGCTCTCTGGGCCGGTGATCGGGCTGGCCGGCAGCGTCCCGGTCAGTGCAGACGACGACCAGCTGGCGCTGGTCTCCGGGCAGGTGATCTTCGACGCCGACCAGATCGGTGAGGTGTTGACCATCAACAGCGGTCACGCGGTGGCCGTCGCCACCATCACCCATGAGCTCGGACATCTCGTCGGTCTCGCCCACGTGACCGACCAGCAACAGCTGATGTACCCGGCCGCTCGCCCACTCGTTGCCAGCTTCGGTCGCGGAGACCTTACCGGCCTCGCCGCCCTGGGCCTGGGTCGCTGCTTCGACGAGCTCTGAGCCACCCGTACTCTCGACCCATGCCAGCGGAGCCCCTGCCAGAGGAAAGCGTGCGCCCACAGACCAGCGCAGGGTGGCGCGCCTGGACGCATGCTCGACGACGCCGAGAACCTGGTAGTCGCCGAGTGGGAGTCGTTCGCGCGATCGGTGAAGCGGGGCATCCTCGCGTGGATCGTGCGGGCGGAGACACGGGCGTAGCGCATCGGCGAAACGGCACGGCTTGCAGCTAAGGGCGAATGCGCCCATCAGCAGTAACTGACGAAGGAGAAGCAATAGCAATGAGTGCATCCCGGACGCGGCTCCGGCGTCTCGCAGCTGTGACGATGGCTGTCGTCGCGTGCGCGCTTTCACTTCAAGCCATCGAACCGGCCGCCGCCAACACATCTGGCAACGCCATCGCCCCGGTCGACTCCCTGGCACGCGGCCTCACGGACCGGCGAGCCGCTACCGTCACGGCCCCCACCGACATCGCGTTCACCCCCGACGGACGCGGCCTCATCACTACGGACGCCGGCCAGCTTCGGGTGCTCCGTCCCAGTGGTCTGGTGCCGGGCGCGGCTGTCGACCTGAGCGCCCGGATCTGCGACGGCGGTGAGCGCGGTCTGCTTGGTGTGGCCGTCGATCCCGACTTCGCCGACAACCGTTGGATCTACCTGTTCTGGACGTTCGACAAGAACTCCTTCTGCGGCGTCGCGTCCGCCCAGACCCCGGTGAACCGCGTCACGCGGTACCGACTCAGGGCCAACGATCAGGTAGCGGGTGGGTCTGCCCGAGCCATCGTCGACAACATTCCCTCCCCAGCCACCAACCACAACGCCGGTGATCTCGACTTCGGTGCCGACGGCATGCTCTACATCACCACCGGCGACGGAGGATGTGAGATCGGCGCACCCACAGACTGCGGTGCCGCCAACGGCAACTCACTGCGCCTCGACATCCCGCTGGGCAAGGTGCTCCGCGTCACGCCAACCGGTGAGGTCCCTGCCGACAATCCCTTCGTGGACGCCGTCGACGCTAGGCGCTGCACCGCACCGGGCGGACCAGATCCGGGGACGGGACCGTGTACCGAAACCTACGCCCATGGCTTCCGTAACCCCTTCCGCATGGACATCCGCCCCGGCACCAGTACGCCGTGGGTCAACGACGTCGGACAAGACGCCTGGGAGGAGATCGACAAAGTCGAGCCCGGCGCCGACTACGGGTGGAACATTCGTGAGGGCTTCTGCCTGACCGGATCGCTAGTCTCCTGCGAACCGAGCAGCTATACCGACCCGCTCTTCGCGTACGACCACGACAGCAACTGTCGGTCGATCACCGGTGGCGCTTTCGTTCCCCCAGCAACGTGGGGTGGCCGGTTCGCTGGCGACTATGTTTTCGCTGACTTCGTCTGCGGGTCCATCTGGCGCCTGCACCGGGCGGCTGATATGTCGTACAACGCCAAGCCGCTCGCTCCGGCCGCCGGTCCCGTTGCTCTCACCTTCGGTCCCAGCCGGCAGGGACGCGCCCTCTACTACGCCGAGTACTTCTCTGGTCAGATCCGACGCATCACGCAGTCGTGAGCAGCGCTGCTGAAGCGATCACCCTGCCGAGCACAGCGCGATGGTCGGTCCGCGTCGTCCACTCCGACCATCCGAAACCCCTTTTAGACGTCGATGTTGACCGGGTCTGCGCCACCGCCAGCATCGGCAAGGTGCTACTGCTGGTCACTGTCGCCGGACGGGTTGAGTCAGGTGAGTTGAGAGCGGATGCCCAGGTGTCTCGAGCGAACCTGGAGCACATCGCCGACTCGGGCCTGTGGCAGCACCTCGATGTCGACCACCTCTCGGTCGCTGACCTCTGTGCGTTGGTGGGCGCTACCAGCGACAACCTCGCAACCAACGCCCTGATCGCGTCGGTCGGACTAGACGCCGTGACGCACACGGGGCGCCGAATGGGCATGACCCAGACCGCACTGCACGACATCGTCCGCGACGACCGTTTGCCCGACCATCCCTCTGCACTGTCGTCAGGCACCGCCAGCGATCTCGTACTCCTCTGTCAGAACCTGGTGGGCGAACGCGAGGTATCACCTGCAGTTTCAAGCCAGGTAGCCCGATGGTTGTCGGCCAACACCGATCTTTCGATGGTGGCGTCCGCCTTCGGTCTCGATCCCCTGGCTCACGTCGACAGCGACCGAGGCTTTCGGCTCTGGAACAAGACCGGGACGACCTCCGGAGTCCGGTGCGACATCGGCGTCGTTGGTCACGGCGCCGCGCCCGTGACCTACGCTGCCCTCGCCCACTGGACACCGCAACACCCGAGCGACCCAACGCGTGACGAAGTGCTGTACGCAATGAACGAGATCGGAGCGCTGATCAGAGGCTCTCTTGCGGGCAGCACTGCCGCAGTCGTGCGTAACGCCTACGTCGATCCCCAAGTAGTGGATCTTGCCAAGCGGGCGAACCATCTTGATCACGGTCATGACCGATGACAAGGACGATCGACAGCTGCGCTATGACTTATTTGGCCTTGGCTCGATAGACCTCCGGCAGCAGTTCTGCGGCCAGACTGGGTACAGCGAACTCGATGGGTGGTTCACCTACGCGGATTTTTTTCGACAGCCACGGAAGACGCAGTCTCTTCGCAAGGGTCTCTGGCCTGAGGTCCATACTTGGCGGGTACCCCCTTCGGCCCCGTTTGATACCTACTGGGGGGTCGATACTTTTGCCTATACGTCTCTCGACTCGCTAAAAGGTGCGGAGAAAGTCCTCCGCCTGGGCTGCTTGCGCGGCCATCTCCTCGCCTTTGCGGCGCAACTCCTCGGCGATTCCGTCGCCGACAGGAAGGCGAAACGGCGCATCGGGACGCGTCACGGCGGCGACAATCGCGTTGACACATATCTCCGCGTCTGCGCTCGTCGACGCATGCCAATCGAGCCATTCGTCCAGTTCACGCC